>NZ_DAITON010000011.1:0-34036 GCF_036834105.1 Anoxybacillus sp.
GGACTGTTCGTTTTAATGTCGCCAATGACTTGTTTATCGCTTGAAAACCTCGCTAGCTTTTCGCCCGGGCTACCATTCCTTCCTTTATCAATAGCTGTTACCGTTGATTTGACAATCGTTCCGTCGCGAACGACGATCGGCTTTCTCGTGTCCATATCAGAAATGACGTGACCGAGTGCGCCGTATATGTTTGATTTCGGATCATAAAACGTCATCGTGCCGATTCCTGCCGCTGAGTCACGAATGTACAATCCGATACGATACGCTTCATCTTGTTTATCTTTTAACGGGGTGAGCGTCGTTTCAAACGTATGACGATCACGCACAACAGTCAGTCGCAACGGCTTCCCTGTCCTTCCCGCTTTTTCAATGAACGGGGACACGTCCGTCATCTTTTCGATTTTTTTCCCGTTGATGTGCGTAATCGCATCTCCAACTTGGATGCCGGCCGTTTCGCCCGGCGACAGCTTCCCTTGTTCCGTTTCGACTAAGTGATGACCCACGACGAGAACACCAACCGTATTCAGCTTCACGCCAATCGATTGACCACCCGGAACGACTTTGAAGTCCGGCAATACTTTCACATTCACTTGCTTTATTGGAAACCCTGCCATTTGCAGTATAACATCGCTTTCTCCGACATGTTCTCCGCTAATTGCTAACTTTTCTTTTTGTTGAACATGAACTGCATTCGTTGTTACAGCTTGAACGGGGCCAAACGCAGGCACATGAGCCGTTTGCCCGTGAAATAAAACAAGTTGTTTCGGAATTTTTACATATGTTTGAAATGGCGTTGCCATACTGAGAACGATAAAAGAAACAAGGAGAAATGCACCTATTCCTTTTCTTAATTTGTCAAAATCCAAATGTCTTCACTCTCCTCGTTCCTACGTACACACCGAATCCTACACTATTTAATGTTGCCTGAAACAATCGAAATATAACCGAATGAAATGAAAAAACAATGCCAATGTTGGTATTTATGCTGTTTCGTTTTTGATTTTTTCCGCTAGTTGTAACAACTCATGGGCGTGCTGTTTCGTCAGTTGGGTAATTTCTACTCCCGAAATCATGCGGCTAATTTCGTTAATTTTTTCTTCCTCATTTAATGCTTCAACGATCGTTTTCGTCCGTCCATCGACCGTTTCTTTAGCGATGAATAAATGCGTATCTGCCATCGCCGCAACTTGGGGCAAATGCGAAATGCAAAGCACTTGTGAATGACGTGCGACGCGATAAATTTTTTCTGCAATCGCTTGAGCTACTCGTCCGCTCACACCTGTATCCACTTCATCAAAAATAATGGAAGTAACACCTTGATGTTTTGAAAAAATGCTTTTTAAAGCGAGCATGATGCGCGACAGTTCCCCACCTGACGCAACTTTAGCAAGCGGCTTTAACGGTTCACCAGGATTCGTCGAAATGTAAAATTCAACTTCATCTATGCCGCTTGCATGCAATTTGACAGGAACCCCATCCACTAACGGATCATCGTATGCCCCTTGACGCTTGCGAAAGACGACATCAAATGTCGTCTTTTCCATGTATAAATCTTTCAGCTCTTGATGAATATTATCAATGAGCTGCTTAGCATATTGCATGCGCAACTCGCTAATATGCTTCGCTTCAACTAACAAATCGGCAGTAATCGATTGAAGTTCAGCTTGCAATTTATGAATATGATCGTCGCGATGTTGAATGGTTTCAATTTCTTCTTCCACTTTTGCCGCATATTCTAAAATATCGCGCACTGTTTTACCGTACTTGCGTTTTAAATGGTTAATCTCATTTAAACGGCTTTCGATTTCATCAAGTCGAAGTGGATCATATTCTAGCCCGTCTAACTGCCCACGTAGTTGATGAGCAACTTCTTCCAATAAGTAATAACAGTTCGATACGACTTCTTGCGCTTGTTTTAGCGATGCGTCCAAGTCGCTGACATGATCTAAATGGTTCATCGCCAAACCGATCCAATCAAGGCCGCGCTGTTCCCCGTAAAGCGCCTCATAACTGCTTTGCAGCGCTTCATATATTTTTTGGAAGTTAACAATTTTCCGTCGTTCTTCCATTAGTTGTTCATCTTCATCTGGCTGTAGCTGTGCTTTTTGAATTTCATCTAGCTGAAATGTTAGCAAATCTAACCGATGAGCCATTTGTTGCTCATTTTCGTTCAACTTCTGCAACTGGCGTTTCACCCGCTCGTACGCCGCATACAATGCTCCATACTCTTCCAACGCCTCTCGGATACGTTCTCCACCATATTCATCTAATAATCGCAAATGTTTACTCTCATCGAGCAGTTCCTGATGTTCATGTTGTCCGTGAATGTCAACAAGTGTTGCACCGACTTCACGTAACGTTGCAATCGTTACTAACTTCCCGTTAATGCGACAAATACTTTTCCCGCTCTCTGTAATTTCGCGCCGAAGCACAATCATGCCGTCGCTTATATCGATGCCAAGTTCAGCGCATTTGTTGTAGCACGGATGGTCGTCTTGTTCAAGTAGAAAAAGTCCTTCAATTTCTGCTTTGGCCTCCCCATATCGAACAAACTCCGCTGAACCGCGCCCACCGATTAATAAATGAATGGCGTCAATAATAATTGATTTCCCCGCCCCTGTTTCTCCTGTTAAAACGGTT
Source organism: Anoxybacillus sp. (assembly GCF_036834105.1). Lineage (NCBI taxonomy): Bacteria > Bacillati > Bacillota > Bacilli > Caryophanales > Anoxybacillaceae > Anoxybacillus > Anoxybacillus sp. The sequence continues at coordinate 2,641 of NZ_DAITON010000011.1, forward strand.
AATCCTTTTTCGAATGAGAGCGAGAGCGATTCAATAATGGCAAAATTTTTAATAGATAACTCTGCTAACATGTTCGACTCACACCTTTATTACAGCATGTCCAATAATCGTTTCGAAATGACTTCTGTATCTTCGGGCGTGCGACAAATAATTAAACACGTATCATCTCCACAAATCGTTCCAACAATTTCATTCCACTCTAAATGGTCCAGCAACACTCCGATAGCATGCGCATTGCCCGGCAACGTTTTCATCACAAGCAAATGGCCAGCCCCGTCAATTTTTACGAACGCATCCATCAGTGCTCGCTTTAATTTTTGTAGCGGATTAAACCGTTGATCCGCCGGTAAGCTATATTTATATCGCCCATCCATCATCGGAACTTTCACTAAATGAAGTTCTTTAATATCTCGGGATACAGTCGCCTGCGTCACATTAAATCCTTCTTTTCGCAACATATCAACAAGCTCATCTTGCGTTTCAATATCGTGATTGGAAATAATTTCACGAATTTTAATATGACGTTGTCCTTTATTCAATGAAAACACCTCTTTCGTGTGTATAACATGTGCATATTTATACTTCTATGTTACCGAACGATTCGTGGGCAAACAAGAGGGAATAACCGTCTGTTATTCCCCCGCATGTTCTTTATTTTCTTTCAGTTCAGCATGCGCCACCTGAACAACTTCTTCCGGAGAAACAGTTAAACAATTTTCTCCTTTTTCTTTTCCTTCCCAACGTAAATGAAGTAAAAACTCAATGTTTCCATCGCCGCCTGTAATAGGGGAGTGCGTGAGCCCCATCACGTCGTATCCTTCTTGTTGAGCGAACGCGATGATCGCTTCAAGCACTTGTACGTGAACGCGCGCATCACGAACGATGCCCTTTTTCCCAACTAAATCTTTTCCAGCTTCAAACTGTGGTTTGACTAACGCAACAACATCGCTATGAGGCACTAAAATTGTCTTTAACACAGGAAAAATAAGCTTCAAAGAAATAAACGATACATCGATCGTCGCAAAGTTTGGCAAACCGGCGTGGAAATCGCTCGGTGTCACGTAGCGAAAGTTCGTCCGCTCCATCACAACAACTCGCTCATCTTGTCGTAATTTCCACGCCAATTGGTTGTAGCCAACATCAAGAGCATACGACAACTTCACTCCATTTTGCAGCGCACAGTCCGTAAATCCACCCGTTGATGCGCCAATATCGATCATCATTTTATCCTTTACTTGAAGCGAAAATGCACGTAACGCTTTTTCTAATTTCAGTCCCCCTCGACTGACATATGGCAATGCATTTCCTTTTACCGTAAGCGGAATGTCAACGGGGACTTTTTCCCCTGGCTTGTCAAGCCGCATTTCGTTTGAATAAACGAGCCCAGCCATAATCGTCCGCTTTGCTTTTTCGCGCGTTTCAGCCAACCCACGTTCTACAAGTAGTACATCTAAACGTTCTTTCTTCCCTTTCATCTCTCATGCCCTTTTTCTTTTTTTCGGAACTAATAAACAAATACGTTCCATCACATGTTCTGTCGTCAATCCGATTTCTTCTAAAAGTTGTGACACATTCCCGTGTTCAATAAAACGGTCCGGAATGCCCATTCGATCAATGACTGCCCCATGGTAGCCGTGATCATGGGCAAATTCAAGCACAGCGCTTCCAAACCCACCTTGAAGCACAGCTTCTTCAATTGTAAGTAGCGGCATATTTTTTTTCAGCAATGTGTGCAGCATATGTTCATCAAGCGGCTTAATAAAGCGAGCATTGACCACTTGCACAGAAATGCCGTCATGCGCAAGACGTTCAGCTGCTTGAAGCGCCATTGGAATCGTCGTACCAAACGTTAAAATAGCGACATCCGTCCCTTCACATAACACTTCCCACGTGCCGATTGGGATAGTTTTCAATTGCTCATCCATCGGGACGCCAAGACCGTTGCCGCGCGGAAAACGCATCGCAATCGGTCCCTCATCGTATTGAATCGCTGTATATACCATATGTTGCCCTTCATTTTCATCTTTCGGCATCATTAATACGATGTTTGGAATGTGGCGCAAAAATGCGATGTCAAACACCCCTTGATGCGTTTCACCATCAGCCCCAACAAGCCCTGCACGATCAATGCCGAGAAATACGTTTAAGTTTTGGCGACAAATATCGTGGACAACTTGGTCATACGCCCGCTGTAAAAACGTTGAATAAATCGCTAAAAACGGCTTCATTCCTTGCGTCGCTAAACCAGCAGCCATCGTTGCCGCATGTTGTTCTGCAATTCCAACGTCGTACATGCGCTCAGGAAATTCGCTAGCAAACCCTTCGAGCTTCGATCCGACCGGCATTGCTGGGGTAATCGCGACAATGCGGCGATCCTCGCGCGCCAATTTACGAACAGTTTCACTAACAAGTGCACTCCACGATGGAGCAGATGGCTTTGATTGGATGAAATCCCCCGTCTCGATTTTATAAGGTCCTGTGCCATGCCACGTTCCGACTTTATCGTTTTCTGCTGGGTGATATCCTTTTCCTTTTTTCGTTATCACATGAACGAGAACAGGACCTTTCGTCTTTTTCGCATAATGTAAGTTTTCAAACAAATCTTCAAAGTTATGGCCGTCCACCGGTCCAAAGTACGTAAATCCTAGCTCTTCAAAAAATACACCTGAAACGAGCAAATACTTAATGCTATCTTTGACTCGTTCTGCAGTTGCAGCAAGCTTTCCACCGACAGCTGGAATTTTCTTTAATAACATCTCTAGTTCATCTTTTACCCAATGGTATTTCCCGGCTGTTCGCAACCGCCCAAGTACATTATGCAATGCACCAACGTTTGGGGCAATCGACATTTCATTGTCGTTTAAAATGACGATCATATCTTTTTTCTCGTGTCCGATATGGTTTAACGCTTCCAATGCCATTCCACCTGTAAGTGCACCATCTCCAATGATTGGAACAATATGTTCATTCGTTCCTTTTAAATCGCGTGCAATGGCCATTCCCATCGCAGCCGACAATGATGTCGAACTATGCCCTGTCTCCCATACATCATGTTCGCTTTCACTTCGTTTTGGGAAGCCACATAATCCTTTATATTGACGCAACGTATCGAATTGATTCGCCCGACCGGTTAAAATTTTATGCACGTACGATTGATGGCCGACATCCCAAATGAGCTTATCTTTCGGGCTGTCGAATACTTTATGAAGCGCAATCGTCAATTCAACAACACCGAGGTTCGGACCAATATGTCCTCCTGTTTTTGATAATTTTTCAATGAGAAACTGTCTAATTTGTTCACTTAATTGAATTAACTGTTCATTCGACATTCGTTTTAAAAATTTCGGGTTTTGAATCGCTTCAAGATCCAATGCGACCACTCTCTTTCATATAAGCTAAACAACTGATATAATACAGGTCTTTTGTAGTTTTAATTATACAGGCAAACATGTTTACACGCAAAAAAGAGCCGCTTACACAAACGTGTGAACGGCTAACATTTCTTTTCCACTATACCACATGTTGTTTATTTCCTCAATGATATTAATGATCGCGCGTTTCAATGAGGTCGCAAATGTAATGTAACAGCGACGCGTCGAGTTCTGTTTGCTCAAGAAGTGTGCGCGCCTCCGTCATATGATCGCGTAGTTTACGCTTTGCCCCGTCAAGCGTCAACAGCGCTGGATAAGTCGATTTATCATTTTCGACATCGCTTCCTACTTTTTTCCCGATTTTTTGTTCTTCTCCTTCAATGTCTAATATGTCATCGCGAATTTGAAACGCCAATCCGAGATGATCGGCAAAGGCCGTTAACAACGTTAATTGTTGTTCCGTTGCCCCACCTAGTATCGCACCTGCCCGAATGCTGTATTGCAACAGTTTTCCTGTTTTATGACGATGAATATATTCCAATTGTTGCAAGCTAATCGTTTTCCCTTCCCCTTCTAAATCAGCGACTTGCCCACCAACCATTCCTTCAGGTCCAGCCGCTTTCGCCAACTCCGAAATGAGTCGAACTTTGACATCGGGCGAAGTGTTTTTATCATCTGCTATCACTTGAAAAGCATACGTGAGCAACGCATCGCCTGCTAAAATCGCATTCGCTTCCCCGAACACTTTATGATTCGTCGGTTTGCCGCGCCGTAAATCGTCGTTATCCATGCTCGGCAAATCATCATGAATGAGCGAGTACGTATGAATCATTTCGAGCGCACAGGCAACGGAAATGCCGATGTCCACCGGCTTACGAAATGCGTGTAACGTGGCAAGCAACAAAAGGGGACGAATGCGCTTTCCCCCTGCTTGCAATGAATACAACATCGCTTCTTTTATTGTTTCAGGTGCTTGCAACGGCTCAATATATGCCGGGAGCTGTTGTTCAATTTGCGTTTTATATTGTCGCAATAGCGATTGTATTTTCAACTTTTACTCCTCCTGCACCATAAACGGTTCAAGTTGCCCATCTTCTTTCAAAATGAATTCCATTTGCTTTTCCACTTGCTGTAGTTTATCGTGACAAAACTTTGACAATTTCATACCTTCTTGAAAAAAGTGGATCGCCTCTTCAAGTGGAACGTCCCCTTCTTCGAGCTTTTGTACAATTTCTTCGAGCTTGTTCATCGCTTCTTCAAACGTCATATATTCCCCTCCTCAATATTCGAAACAACGCAATGTGCCCGTCCGTCTTGAAAACGAATGTGAATACGGTCCCCTTCTTGCAATTGTTGTACCGTCTTAATGAGCGTTTGTTGCTCATCGTAAGCTAAACTATATCCGCGTTCCATAATTTTTAGCGGACTGAGCGCATCAAGTTTTGCTAGTTTTGTAGTGAGCAACCATGCTTTTTGTTTCATCACATCGTTCATGTTACGAACAATGGCGTGTTCTAACGTACGCAGGCGATCTGCCGTCTTTTCAATTCTTGACTGCGGATGATGGGCAAACAACGTCAACTGTACTTGTTGAAGTTGGTTCCCTTTTTGCTTTAACATATCGTTCATTTGTCGACGCAGGCGGTCGACGAGCGTATCGAGCTGTTGCTCTTTTTGTTCATAAAGTCGTTTCGGATAGCGAAAGGCGTACGCGGAACGCAATGATTGCAATCGCTTTTGCTCCGCATTGATGCGCTCTTTCATCGCTCGAATAAGGCGAGCTTGCTGTTCGGACACACGTGAGAGCAAATCAGCTATATGTGGAACAGCGAGCTCAGCTGCTCCGGTCGGCGTCGGTGCACGCAAATCGGCAACAAAATCAGCGATCGTATAATCTGTCTCATGTCCAACAGCAGAAATAATCGGAATACGAGAAGCAAAAATGGCCCGCGCCACGATTTCTTCATTGAACGCCCAAAGTTCCTCAATTGATCCCCCACCACGTCCGACGATAAGCACGTCAATGTTCCCCATTTCATTCGCTTTTTGAATCGATTGAACAATCGATAGCGGAGCTTGTTCACCTTGAACGAGCGTTGGGAATAAAATAACTTTCGCTAACGGATAACGCCGGCGAATCGTCGTTAAAATATCGCGGATGGCCGCTCCCGTCGGCGATGTAACAACGCCAATATGTTGTGGGAATTTCGGGATCGGCTTTTTATGCGCCTCGGCAAATAATCCTTCTTGTTCCAATTTCTTTTTTAGCTGCTCATACGCTAAGTAAAGCGCACCAATGCCATCCGGCTGCATTTCTTTTACGTATACTTGATACGCGCCGCTCGGCTCGTATACGGAAATTTCGCCGCGCACAAGTACAGTCATCCCATTCTCCGGTTTAAACGTTAATTGACGATTATACCCGGCAAACATGACAGCTTGAATGCGCGCTTGTTCGTCTTTTAAAGTAAAGTACATGTGTCCACGCGAGTGGTATGTAAAGTTCGAGATTTCCCCTTTAATCCATAAATCTTGTAAATGTGGGTCGACTTCAAATTTTCGCTTAATGTATTTCGTTAACGCCGCAACCGTTACATACTTCATTTGTGCCACAGAAAAAACCTCGCTTATTCGTGTTGTTCACGGGCTGCTTGAATCGTGTTGTTTAACAGCATCGTAATGGTCATCGGCCCAACTCCTTTTGGCACAGGAGTGATATAGCTAGCTACTTCTTTTACATCATCAAAATCGACATCTCCGCATAACTTTCCATTTTCTAATCGATTAACACCAACATCGATGACAATTGCTCCTTCTTTCACATGTTGGGACGTAATGAGCTTCGGCTTTCCGACAGCAACGATTAAAATATCGGCTTGGCTCGTAATCGCTGCTAAATCGTTTGTGCGTGAATGACAATATGTCACTGTCGCATGTTCGCGCAAAAACAGTTGTCCGACCGGTTTACCGACAATATTGCTTCGTCCGACAACAACAACATGTTTTCCTGCAATGTCAACTTGCAAAGATTGAACCATATATAAAATACCATACGGTGTGCAAGGTAAAAACGTCCGTTGTCCCGTCATCATTCGTCCAATGTTTAACGGATGAAAACCGTCAACATCTTTCTCAGGCGCAATCGCCTCAATGACGTGCAATTCATCAATTTGTTTTGGTAGCGGCAATTGTACTAAAATGCCGTGTACCGAGCGATCTTCATTCAAACGAGCAATTTGCTCTAGCAAAAACGACTCACATATGTCATCTGGAAACGTAAGTAAAATCGAGCGAATCCCAATTTCTTCACATGCTTTTTGTTTCGCTTTCACATACGATTGAGAAGCAGGATGATCCCCGACAAGAATGACGGCTAATGTCGGCTCAACGCCTGTCTCTTTTAACTCCTCCACTTCTTTCGCTAACTGTGCTCGTTTTTCTTTCGCTAATTCAAAACCGTTAATGATTTGTGCTGCCATAAACCCTTCTCCCCCTTGTTTGTTTAAGACAATGCTTCTTTTATTTTTGCAAGTACGCCGTTAATAAAGCGACTTGATTTTTCATCTCCAAATACTTTTGCTAATTCAATAGCTTCATCCATACTTACACTTAACGGGATATCGTCCATATATTTCATTTCGAATACAGCCATTCGTAAAATGGAACGATCAACGTTTGCAACGCGTTCTAACGTCCATTTTTCTAAATGTTGACGCAATAAGTCATCGATTTCTTTTTGATGTTCAACAACACCTAAAACGATCATTTCCATAAATGGATCCGTTTCTGCTTCAACGACGTTTGCAATCGCTGCATGTGGATCAATGCCTCCCACATCAATTTGAAACAATGCTTGCAACGCTTTTTCTCTTGCTGTATGCCGTTTCATGACCAAAACCCTTTCTAATCATATTGTCGAAAATCATATCATGATCATACCATATTTCGATAAAAGAAAACACTCATACAGCGAAAAAGGGCGATCTCCTAAACGAGATGGCCCTTTTTCTTTACTCGACTTCCGCCTCTGCTTTTGGTGTTTCAAACTGAACACCGACAACATGAACGTTCACTTCAGCTGTCTCTAATCCTGTCATCGTCAACAATGCTTGCCGAACGTTTTCTTGAATTTTTTGTGAGACAGTTGGGATCGATACGCCAAAATTCATCACACAATAAATATCGATGATGATGCCACGATCTGTTAAGTCGACCTTTACACCTTTTCCATGATTTTTTTTACCTAATTTTTCAACAACACCTGCCGCAAAGTTGCCGCGCATTTGTGCAACACCTTCAATTTCAGAAGCTGCAATACCAGCGATGACTTCAATCACTTCCGGCGCAATCTCTACCCTACCTAAACTGTTATGTCCATTTTCCATCTCTAATACATGCTCAGACATAACGAATCCCCTCCTTTATCGTTTAAGAGTTCATTACATCGTATGTTTCTAAAAACTTTGTATTAAAGTTTCCTTCAACAAATTTTTCGTGTTCAAGCAATTTTAAATGAAACGGAATCGTCGTATGAACTCCCTCGATGACAAATTCACTTAAGGCACGCTTCATCCGAGCGATCGCTTCCTCGCGCGTCGGCGCATGAACGATAAGCTTTGCGATCATCGAATCGTAATATGGCGGAATCGTATAGCCTGGATAAACGGCAGAATCGACACGCACACCAAACCCACCCGGCGGCAAATACATCTGTATTTTTCCTGCTGATGGCATAAAGTTTTTCGAAGGGTTTTCGGCATTAATGCGACATTCAATCGACCAACCGTTGAAAGTAACGTCTTCTTGCTTCAACGATAGCTTTTCGCCTGATGCGACGCGAATTTGCTCTTTAATTAAATCAACGCCTGTTACCATTTCCGTTACAGGATGTTCAACTTGAATGCGCGTATTCATCTCCATAAAATAAAACTGACGGTTGCGATAGTCGTAAATAAATTCCACCGTCCCTGCCCCTGTGTACTGAACAGCTTGTGCTGCTTTCACCGCTGCTTCTCCCATTTGCTGACGCATATGTTCATCGAGCACAGGAGATGGAGTTTCTTCTAACAGCTTTTGTAAACGGCGTTGAATCGTACAATCGCGTTCGCCGAGATGAATGACGTTTCCGTATGTGTCTGCGAGCACTTGAATTTCCACATGTCGAAAATCTTCAATATACTTTTCGATATATACGCCTGGATTTCCGAACGCAGTTGCTGCTTCTTGTTGTGTAATCGTAATTCCTTTCATAAGCTCTTGTTCATTTCGAGCGACACGAATGCCTTTTCCGCCACCACCTGCTGTTGCCTTAATAATAACAGGATACCCGATTTCATTCGCTAGTGCAATCGCTTCATCGACGCTTTCGATAATTCCTTGTGACCCAGGAACGATCGGTACCCCAGCTTGCCTCATCGTTTCGCGCGCAACATCCTTTGTCCCCATTTTTGTAATCGCTTCCGGACTTGGTCCGACAAATGTGATGTTACATTCTCTACATAGCTCGGCGAAATCAGCATTTTCAGCTAAAAATCCATATCCTGGATGAATCGCATCACATTGAGTTAACGTCGCTACGCTCATGATGTTTGTGAAATTTAAGTAACTATCTTTAGACGTTTTTGGACCGATGCAATATGCTTCATCCGCTAATTGTACATGAAGCGCTTCACGATCGGCTTCAGAAAATACGGCGACCGTCTCGATGCCAAGCTCTTTGCACGCCCGAATGATCCGAACTGCAATTTCCCCACGGTTGGCAATTAACAATTTTTTTATCATAACTATCGCTCCTTTATTCAGGCTTCACAAGGAATAAAGGTTGTCCATATTCAACGAGCTGGCCGTTTTTCACAAGCACTTCTACAATTTCCCCGTCCACTTCCGCTTCAATTTCGTTAAATAATTTCATCGCCTCAACGATACATACAATCGTATCTTTCTTCACTTTGTCGCCGACTTTCACGTACGGTGCTGCATCTGGCGATGGCGCCGCATAAAACGTACCGACCATCGGCGATGTAATGGTATGTAAATTTTCCGTTGAAACAGCCGGCTTTTCTTGTTTCACTTCCTCTTTCACTTCCACTTTTTCGACAACTGGTGTTGGTTGTTGAGCAACAGTTACCGGCGGCACGTCCACTTTCGGTGGAGCAACGACGACTTGTTCCGCTGCCCCAGCTTTTTTCATCTTAATTTTGGAGCCATCGTGCTCGTATACAAACTCCACAATGTTTGATTCGTTTACTAATCGGATTAATTCGCGAATTTCTTGAATTTTCAACATCGACTTACACCCCTCGCCCCATCATTTGTAGAAAAAGATTATACAATACCATGATACGACACACCTTTTCCATTATTCAATAAAATGATAAGAAAATGTTAGAAAATTTATATCAGGTCATAAAAACAATTATTATTATATAGTATTATAAAATCGGTTTTCAACCGAAAAAAAAGAAATAACCGGGTATCCGGTTATTTTTGGAATCGGACAGCTACGTCTTGCACGCGGCCAAGTTCGCTTTGAACGAGCTGAATGATTTCATTCGCTGCCTTTTTCGAATGTTCTTTTGCCTTTACAGTAATGTGCACTTGATTTTCATGGACGCGAACGAGTGCGTCGTCGTATCCTTTTGATTTAATTAACGTTTCGAGCACAGCTTCTTTTTCTGCAACATTCGATAACTGTTGCAACTGATCAATCGCTTTACTTTTTTCCTCAGCAGAGACGTTATTGGAAGCGACAATCGCATTCAACTCTTGGCGCAGCTTGCTTCGCTCATCTTCAATTTCTAGACGAAGGGCTGTAAATAAATCGTCGCTTGCCGTGTTGCTTTGTTCAACCGTCACTTCTTCTTCGGTTGCTGTTTCTCCTTTCATCGCTTCATCTGTCGGCTTTAAATCTTTTTCTTCTGATTTTTGTTCAAACGCTACTTGCTCTGTCAATTGTGGACTCGTGACATAGTACACCGATAGCACAACAACTAAACTAAACATCGTTAATAACCAAACGGTTTGCTTTTTCAACATATGTGTTCCCCCTTATTTTTTTGGTAAAACAGCAACGCGATGGCTCGGAACGTTTAACGTTCTCGTCACCGCTTCTACAATCCATTTTTTCACTTGCACTTGATCGGCTCCTTTAGCAACGACAAGCACTCCACGAATTTCAGGTTTTTTCGTTTGTAAAATAAGCGGCTTCTCTTCGTCTCCTTTTCGCACGATGACGATTTTTTCATCTGTTGCCTCATCTTCAATTTGACGCTTCCCGCCTTCTTTATCTTCCTCTATCGTTCGCTTTTTCTGAACGGTAGCATTTTTTTCAAGTACGTTTTGTTCTGTAGCATCGACATTGACGATCACTTTCACTTCGCCTACTCCAACAATGGCTTCAAGCGCTTCCTTTAATTGCTGTTCATACCGTTCTTCGTAATCTGCAATTTGTTTGAGTTTTTTCTCTTCATCGGTTTGACGAAATACTGTTTCAGCTCGTTCCTGCGGCACTTCTTTTGACGATGGAAATTTGAACACGTTGCCAAACAGCATAAAGGACAAGCCAACTACTAAAGTAAGCGCAATAAGACCGTTTTTTTCAATCCATTGTTTCACCCCTCCTTACTCCCTCCTCTCGAGATGAATGGTAATCATTTGCGGGTCTACTTCCCACATGTTGGCTAAAAAGCGTGCGATGTCATCGTGTTGATCTGTTGGTGGCGTCGTCGATTGAATGCGAATCGGCTTTACGACAGAAGCTGCTTCCTCGGCTAACTCGACCGTAATTGACTCAATCGGAGGGGGATTTTGTTCCGACTCCCCAATCGTGAATGAAATGTCCGTAACGATTAAACCATATGTGCGCATCAACTCCTCAGCCGCTATGTTTTTCAGCTGGACAGCCATTTGTTCTAAAATATATGCACGTTGTGAGGCTTGTATTTCTTTTTTCTTTTTTTCTATGTCATTTTCAAACGTTTCGTTTGGTTGTTGCTGAATGGAAGCAAGCCACGTATCTACATCTTCATGAAATAACCGAAAAAGCGGAGAAAACAAGATGAAAATAAATAACAAACCGACGACCATTTTGACATACTTTTGAAATGAACCGTTTGGCAGGATTAGTTCAATAACGACAGCGAGCAAAATAAATGTAATGATGTGCGAAATCCATTCAGTCAATAATCCCACAGTCTCATTCTCCTCTCAACGAACCATCATCGTTAAATTTCCTGCTGCAATGATAACGGTCATACTTAAGAAAAACATAAGCGATACGATCATGAGCGCCACGAGCACATACATGATGCTTTTACTCATCACGCTCAAGCAGGAAATGACGATGCCTCCACCTAACGGTTGTAATATCGCTGCAGCTAGCTGATAAATAAGAGCGATGACTAAAATTTTGATCGCTGGAAACGCTGCGATAAGAAGCAGTAACACAACACCAAACAAACCGACTGTATTTTTTAATAAGACAGAAGCCGTTACGACTGTGTCTGCCGCATCGGTAAACATTCGCCCAATAATGGGTATAAAGTTTCCTGTCACAAATTTCGCTGCTCGTATGGCAATCCCATCCGCAATTGCTGTCGTAGTACCCTTGACAGACAGCACGCCAAAAAAAATGGTAAGCATCATACCGAGCGAACCGATGCTAATGTTGCGCAATAAATCTGCTAATTTCGTCGCTTTATAATGTTCACTCAACAAACTGACAATGCTTAAAATTGTCGCTAAAAATAGAAGGGGCAACGAAAAGTGTTCGATTATCGTTCCTGTCATATTCATAAAAAATAAAACGATCGGATGAAAAAAAGCTACAGATACAATGCCACCTGACGACGCCATAAGCGCAAGTAAAATGGGCAAAAGAGCGATCATAAAACTTGTCATCGTCTGAATAGCTTCTTTTGCGTATGTCACAGCAACATGAAAACTATTTAACGCGATAATTATAAGTACCATATAAACAACCGCATGTGCGACTTTGCTGACGGCATGATGTGAAAAAGCGTTTTGTAGCGACTGTAAAAACAGGCTAAACACCGTCAATAAAATAAGCGTGCCAAGCAATTTTCCGTTTGCCATAAGTTCGTACAATAAAAATTTCAGAAACACTCGCAACCATTCGCTTAGCGACAGCTCTTTCTCCCCATTTATAAACTGCCAAAAAGAACCTTTTTGACTTTCTGGCAACAGCCCCCCGTACTGTTGAACAATATCGTCCCAATATTGTTTAATCGACTCTACGCCCACTTGTTCTGCTTGTTGTTTCACTAGCTCATTCGTCGTTGGTGATGCTTGTACAATACAAGGCAAGAAAAAAAAGAGAAAGAAAAATAAAATTGGAGCGCGCCTCATGTCATCACCCCTTCATCGGAAGAAAACTTAAAATCGTTTCAATGAGAGCAGTCAAAATCGGAATGGCCATCGCTAAAATTAAAATTTTTCCACCAAGTTCAATTTTTCCAGCAATCGCCCCTTGTCCGGCATCTTTTGAAATTTGCGCGCCAAATTCAGCAATGTAAGCGATACCGATAATTTTTAAAATCGTCTCGACGTATACGGTTTGAACGCGCGCTTCGTTCGCTAACGTCTGAACCATGCGAAAAATATCTTGGATGCGATCAAGTAAAAATAAAAAAATAACGGTCCCGACAAATACGGTCAACAAAAGAGAAATGTTCGATTTATGTTCGTTTAAAATCGTTACTAAAAACGTCGCAATTAATCCAAGCCCGACAATTTGTAAAATATCAATGGGTATTCCCTCCTAACTTTGAAACAAAAAAACCGATTTAATTTTTTGAAATAAATCTTGAACGATCGAAATGACTAAAAACAAAATGTAAATAAAACCTAATAATGTCACCCATTGAGCATATTCCTTTTTTCCGAATCCTTCTAAAATCGTATGCAACAGCGCAACGACTATGCCTACTCCAGCAATGCGGAAAATTAAATCGACGTCAACACCCATTTTGAATGTCCTCCTCTATATGAGTAAAAGCACGATGAGAATGCCCGTTAATACGCCTAAACTTTTCATCATTTTTTCGTAGCGTTGTTGTTTTTCAATCGCATCCCCTTCTTCTCTCTCTAAATGAACCATCGTTAAACGAATATAATTTTGTTGAATTTCATGATCGTATTGTCCGAGCGTCTCGCCAAACTGTCTCATAATTTCGAGCTCGCCTTCTTTCAATGCAGTCATTTTCCATACTTCCTGTAAACTTTCTTCCCATGCTTGACGGGCGCTCATCGTTCCTTCTTGTAACTTTTGTGCAAATGTTTCAAATAACCATGACAATGGTCGTGATAGTTGTTGTGAAAGCCGTACAGCCGCTTCCGTTAACGGCGTATGTCCGTACATAATTTCCGCCTCAAGCGATTGCAACGCCATTTTTAATTGGCGTAATTGCCTTGTACGCTCACGCAACAGGCGAGACGCTTCAAACCCTGACCATGTTGTCGCTAATATAATGCATATTGCTCCAATCCATTTCATTTACATCACGCTCATCTTTCGATATATATCGCGCCCGCTACGATCGCGAATCGCTTGAATCGTTCCAGGGAGACCGACATTTGTTAATTCCACAAAGCGCTCAAACACAGCTTGTTCCATAATCGGGCGCAATGACGGGCGCTTCATTATATCGTCTATATGCCGACCGTGCGCTGTCATAAATAAGCCCACTCCTGCATGAACCGCTTCTAAAATCGCGATACAATCTGCTTCGCTCCCAATTTCATCAACAACAAGAACGTCCGGGCTCATGGAACGAATCATCATCATCATCCCCTCTGCCTTTGGACACGCATCGAGCACATCGATGCGATAACCGAATGTAAATTGTGGGATACCTTTGACACAACCAGCAATTTCTGAACGTTCATCGACGATACCGACTTTTCTCGGGGCAATATGCTTCTCTGTTACCCCTGTGCTGATGATCCGAGCAATGTCACGCAGTAGCGTTGTTTTTCCTGTTTGTGGAGCGCCAATGATGATCGTATTAAGCCATCGACGATCATACAAATAAGGAAGAAGGGGGGAAGCGATACCAATCTGTTGCCGAGCTATGCGAATGTTAAACGACGTCACTTGCCGAATCGCCTTAACTTTTCCACCGTCTGTAATCACTTTTCCAGCTAAACCGACCCGGTGTCCGCCTTGAATGGTAATGTACCCTTTTTTTAATTCTTCTTCGATCGCATAAAGAGAGTATTGGCTTAATTTATTCAATAGTTCCATCCCTTCTTCCATTTGTACGACATGTGGACATATGTACGACCTCCCGCTCGCGATAATTTCAAGCGGTCGATGAATACGGATACGAATTTCCTCGATCGTGTTAATCTGCACAGCAACTGGCAACAGTTGGATCGCATCAACGAGCGCCTTAGGCAACATATCGAACACTACTTTCATCCTCTCCCCCCTCATTTCACGACATAAATACCTACCAATATACATACAACCCCAGCGCCGATCCATATGAATTTAAATAAAGATAATTCATTTGCTACCGCAACAAGCCCAACCATCATAACAACGAAAAAAATGGTCGGACCGACAACCGCAAGCAATGTATTGACCGCAATCGCCTTTTTTACATCATTAAGCGACAACATAACAATTGCTGCACTTAATTCAATCGCCGCAGATAAAAACCGTAAACCCGCCATCGTCCAAACAGCTGCATCAATTTTCATTGCATCCTCCTCGTACAACGGTGCTAGTACAACGTATGCAGAAATGGGACGATTCAGAAGTATAGAAAGAAAAATTTGTGGGGGATGTACAAATAAAAAATCGCCCTGCTTTTTCGCAGGACGATTCTTTTTATTATGCACGTGATACGTATGTGCCGTCTGTTGTATTAATAATTAACACATCGCCTTCGTTGACGAAGAATGGCACTTGAACGACAAGACCTGTTTCTAATGTCGCTGGTTTTGAGCCACCTGATGCGGTGTCTCCTTTAATGCCTGGCTCTGTTTCAACGACTTTTAATTCAACTGTGTTTGGCAATTCGACACCAATCGTTTCGCCTTGGTACATCATAATGAACACTTCCATGTTTTCTTTTAAAAACTTCAATTCGTGCTCAATTTGTTTAGCCGGAAGCTCAATTTGCTCATATGATTCCATATCCATGAACACGTGCTGATCGCCGTTTGCATATAAATATTGCATTTTGCGATTGTCAATTTGTGCTTTGCTTACTTTCTCACCTGCGCGGAATGTTTTCTCTTGGATCGCTCCTGTACGCAAGTTACGAAGTTTAGAACGAACGAACGCAGCTCCTTTTCCTGGCTTGACGTGTTGGAACTCGATGACACGCCAAATGTCACCATCTACTTCAATCGTTAAACCTGTGCGAAAATCGTTTACTGAAATCATGTTCATTTCCTCCTACCGTCTATAAAATGATCAGTTCTTTTGGCGAAAGAGTGAGCCGTTCATTGCCGTTTTCTGTAATGACGATGTCATCTTCAATGCGAACACCGCCTAATCCCGCTATGTAAATACCCGGTTCAACCGTCACAACCATCCCCGGCTCTAGCACGGTATCCGAACGCATCGACAGCGCCGGCATTTCATGTACTTCCATGCCGAGCCCATGGCCTGTTGAATGACCAAAATATTCACCGAATCCGCAAGCAGAAATGTAATCGCGCGTAAGCGCATCTGCCTCTCGGCCTGTCATCCCTGGACGAATATGTTCAACACCGCGAAGCTGCGCTTGCAACACGACGTCATATATACGCTTTAGCTCGTCGCTTACATCCCCAACTGCGATCGTTCTCGTAATGTCCGAGCAATACCCATTGTAATATGCGCCAAAATCAAGCGTGACGAGCTCGCCTTTTTCAATGACTTTATTTGTTGCCACCCCATGAGGCAACGCTGAACGCACACCAGATGCAACGATAATATCGAACGATGAACTCGTTGCCCCTTGTTTGCGCATAAAAAACTCTAGCTCATTCGCCACGTCCATTTCGCGCACACCCGGGCGAATAAAATCAAGAATATGACGAAAGGCGGCATCGGCAATCTCGGCTGCTTCCTTTAATATCTTAATCTCTGCTTCCGACTTAATCAAGCGTAACTTTTCAACCGCACCGGAAACGGGAACGAGCGTTGCTTTTACTGTTTTCGCATATGATGAAAACGTCGCATACGACATGTCATCTTGTTCAAAACCAAGCTTTTTGATGCCTAATCGGTCCACTTGTTTTGCTACTTCTTCAATAAGCGTTTGCGTATGTTGGACAATTTCATATCCTTCAATTTGTCGCGTCGCCTGTTCGACATAGCGAAAGTCCGTAATAAATACCGCATCTGTTTCGCTAATTAAAGCAACGCCTGCTGTGCCTGTAAAATTTGTCATATAGCGACGGTTATATTCGTTTGTAATAAGAAAACCGTCAATCCCATACGCTGAAAATTGTTCACGAAGTTTTTTCAATTGTTCCACTATGATTTCCCCTTCCCTTCAACCATATCGAGCAACGCTAAAATCGCCAATCGGTATCCGTTCACACCAAGTCCGACAATTTGTCCCGCCGTCACAGGAGCGATGACAGAGTGGTGGCGAAACGGCTCCCGCGCATGAATGTTTGAAATATGTACTTCAATAACGGGCGTTTTCACGCTCGCAATAGCGTCGCGCAAAGCGTAGCTATAATGCGTAAACGCTCCTGGATTAAAAATAATGCCGTCATATAACGATTCCGCCCGATGAATTTGGTCAATTAACGCCCCTTCATAATTGCTTTGATAACACGTTAATTCCGCCCCGTATTCACCTGCAAATTCCGTTAACTGTTTTTCTAGTTGCGCAAGTGTCGTATGTCCGTAAATGTGCGGCTCTCTCATGCCGAGACGGTTTAAGTTTGGACCGTTTAAAAGGAGGAATCGAATCATTCCCCCTCTCCCCCCTTTGCTTGTAACATATATGAGGTTATTTTACCACATGAGCCTGTTTTTGTCGCCTCATCTCCGCCACTTCAAAAGAAATGGAATATCCGATGAATACACCATATAAAATGTAAAAGCATACCATTGTTACAACGGTGTTTCGTTCAAGTTGCGGAACAGCTTTTAATTGAGGGAATATGGGATTTAGTACGTAAAATACGAGAACCCATAGTGCGAGACCGAAAGCGATGCCTGGCCAAATGCCTTGCTTATTTTTAAAAAAAGCGTAATATGCGAATGCAGCGATGACGGAAGCGAATCCGATACACAACACGGCGATCGTCTGACCGAGCGCCCCGTTTTTCCAATCACCGACTGCCCATGGCTGCAAAATGAAATTTGGCGCCACTTCTGTAAAATGAAAAAAATAAGCACAATATGCGAGAAAGCTCCAAAACACACCTCCAATAAAACCGATCAATGCGACTTTTGCTAACACAGGCATTGGCTTTTCCCTTTTGTTTTGTTCGAGTTGTGCGTCCTGTTTCGTTTTTGTTTGCACAGCAATCACCTCCGTTTTTATCTTGTCCAAAATGTTAGATCTCATGTGTATTGTTTCTCATTTTTGGCAACAATACGAATACAAACGATACATCGACCTAGAGGTTTTTATCGTTTTCTTGTAGAATATAAGAAAAAAGAAAATAGGTTGGTGTCTTCTCATGAACAAAAACGCATACGGCGGGCAAGCAGTCATTGAAGGTGTGATGTTTGCAGGGCGCAATCATTCCGTCACAGCTATTCGTCGAAAAGACGGGTCGATAGAATATTTTCACGTTCCGCGCCAAACAAACAAGACGCTTGCTTCATTGAAAAAAATTCCGTTTCTTCGCGGCATTTTTGCGATTATTCAAGCAAGCGCAAACGGGTCAAAACATTTGCAGTTTTCAAGTGAGAGATATGATCTTGATCCACATGAAGACGAAACTTTGCAAGCGGAAGCGCCGTCTAAATGGACGATGATTTTAGGCGTTGCGCTAATCGGTGTTTTATCGTTTCTATTTGGGAAATTTATTTTCACACTTATTCCCGTATTTTTAGCCGAGTTAACGAGACCGATTTTTTCATCAAATATGGCTCAAATTCTCGTTGAAGGTTTTTTTAAGCTTCTTTTACTTTTAGGTTATATTTACTTTATTTCGCTCACACCACTTGTCAAACGACTGTTTCAATATCACGGAGCAGAACATAAAGTAATTAATGCCTACGAACATGGTTTGCCGCTGACGGTTGAACATGTGCAACAACAATCGCGCCTTCATTATCGTTGCGGTAGTAGCTTCATTTTATTCACCGTTCTCATCGGCGTATTCGTTTACATGTTCGTGCCAACAGAGCCGCTTTGGGTGCGAGTATTGAACCGATTAGCGCTCATTCCTGTCGTACTCGGGTTGTCTTTTGAGGTACTTCAAGCAACGAATGCGTTACGGCATGTTCCTGTATTACGCTGGCTCGGTTACCCAGGTTTATGGTTGCAACTACTCACCACGAAAGAACCGACTGATGATCAAGTGGAAGTAGCAATCGCATCATTTCAACGGTTGCTCGAATTAGAGGGAGAAGCGACGAAACAGCAAGAAGAAGTGGTGTAACGATAAAGGAGGTGGATCGATTGCGTCGGCGCCCATTCCCACTTATTACTTTGCTTATTGTATTCGCTATATTTGGTTTTACTTATCGCTTATGGAACGATCCAATTCAATTGTTGAAACAAGCGATGATCATCGTGCTCATCGTAGCTGTTTTTTACGCCATATACAAATGGATACAAAGACAGCGTTTCGATCATTCGTATCAAAAAGCGGTTAAACAATCGAAAAAACTCCACCATCAAAAAACGAAGCCGACGTCGAAAAAACAACCGCGCCCAAACGCTTTAAAGAAAAAGCACGCCACCCATTTAACAGTAATTGAAGGCAAAAAAGGAAAGAAAAAAAATCGGGCCTCTTTTTGACCCGATTTTTTTCTTTCATACGTTTAATACGTCCATGTTTTTAAAAATTGTTCCGTCCGCTCTTTTCCAAACGAAATGAGCTTCTTTTTTTCTTCATCTGTCATCGAAAAATCTGTTGCGACAACATGTTTTACAGGAAGAAAAATAATGTTTTTTTCATGACGGCGTGAAATATATCGTTCATCGTGTGCCTCGCGCATCGTTTGAAACAACGCTTCATACAATTCAATCGCATTATGAATTTTCTTCTTTGCTTTTTGTCCTTGCCTTGCGCTCAATTTTATGCCGAGAACGGGTCTTTTTTTTCGCTCTTCGTCAAATAAGAAAATAGGAAAATTGCTTAACAATCCACCATCTACGACAATATGCTTTCCTTCTTCTGTCTTTAATCGCACAGGTTCAAAAAAGTAAGGAATGCCAACGCTCATTCTTACTGCCTTTGCGACTGGGAAACGAAGAGGATCAATGCCGTACTTCGGTAAATCATCCGGCAAAATAAGTATCGTTCCGTTCGTTAAATCCGAAGCGACAACACGCAATCGTTCATGGGGCAAATCAGCAAACGTGTACACCCCTTTTTTACTAAGCTGTTCGGCTACCCACTGCTCAAGTTTTTCCCCTTTATAAAGCCCCATTTTCCAATAAAGAAGAAGCCATTTTAACCAGGCATAAGGAATGATCGTCTGTCGCTCATCAAGAAAATCTGTTAAATTCATCTCTTCCATCATGTTTAATATTTCTTTACTTGTAAATCCAGCCGCAATAAACGAAGCAACGAGTGCCCCAGCGCTCGTACCGGCGAGCCGCTTAAAACGAAATCCTTTTTCTTCAATAGCTTCATATGCCCCAATTAACGCAAATCCTTTTACGCCGCCACCCGAAAACACGCCATCGATTTCCACGCTCCTCCCCCCTCGCCATATATGTATGAGAATAAGGAGCACATTGAGCATAAAAAAACAAAAAAGAACAAGCGTTTATGCCTGTTCTTGCTCGTTTTGTTTTTGAATGTTGCGAAGCGCCTCAAGACGTGATTCGTCTTCCTCAAAATATTGTACTAAATCGCCAATGCGATCGATCGCATTCCAGCTTAAATGATGTTCAATTCCCTCGACATCGCGATAAATGTTTTCTTCAGCTACACCGATAAGACGCATAAATTGCTCAAGCAGTTCATGGCGATACACGAGCCGCTTGCCAATTTTTTTACCTTTTGGCGTTAATACAAGCCCTCTGTATTTTTCATATACTAAATATTCATCTTTATCAAGTTTTTGAACCATTTTTGTCACAGAGGAGGGATGAACAGATAACGCTTCGGCAATATCTGATACACGGGCGTACCCTTTTTCTTCAATTAATATATAAATTTGTTCAATATAATCTTCCATGCTTGGTGTTGGCATACGTTCCCCTCCTAAACAAACATCGCAATCATTATGATTATAACATGTTTACCAAGCATGACAACTATTTACGTAAAATATTCAATTGTTGCTTCAGGGAAAAATTGTTCAATATAAGATTGGATCGTGTCATGCAATCGTGTTGCGTCTTCGTCTATATATACATACTTTCCGATGCCATATCGCCCCCATTTATATTTTCGTTTCGTCTCATCAAGATCTAGCTTCGTTTTCGGGTACCTTTTTTGAATGACTGCTTTCGCAGGCTTGGTGAAGCGATGTTGAATTAATTCAAACGTTAAATTCGTTAGGTCAATGCCTTGTAAATGCGTATGCAACCGCTCCAATAGCTCAAAATACCCTTCTTCCCACCCGTCATGCATGTAAATGGGAGCAACGATAAAACCGAGCGGATAACCGGCATGGGCCACTTTTCGCGCTGCCTCTAGCCGCGCATCAAATGAGGACGTTCCTGGTTCAAAGTTTTGGATGACATAACGGGAATTGACGCTAAAGCGAAAGCGCGTTTTTCCGTTATGCTTCGCATCAAGCAAATGGTCGACGTGTTCATATTTTGTGACAAAACGAAGCCGACCGTATTCCGTCTCTCCAATGAATTCGATCGCTTTTTTTAACGCATGCGTCAAATGGTCGATGCCGACAATATCTGATGTACATGCTGCTTCAAAGCGCGTAATTTCTGGAGCACGCTCGTCAATATATTTTTTCGCTTGGGCAAAAATATCATCAAGGTTTACGTATACGCGAATGTATGGTTTACTTCCAAGCGTCGTTTGTAAATAACAGTAATGGCAATGACCCATACAGCCTGTCGCGAGGGGAATGGCGTATTCTGCTGATGGCTTGGACGTATCAAACTTCAAGGTACGCCTGACGCCGACAACGAGTGTTGATTTGGCATTGCGATATTGTTGAAGCTCTGTATCCCCTGGGATACCGCGCACTTGATTGTGGGATGTTGTTTCGCGAATGTCGATATTCATCCTTTGAAATTTTTCCTTTAGTTCTCGCCCAAGAGGGTAGTCAAGCGCCTCACGTTCAAAATAAACAAGCTGTGGAATAAATGGCTTCATCCAATCACCTCAATGTTAGTATGGTTGATTGTTATGAGGTGATGAAATGCAATTTTTGTTATCCGGCATAAAAGAAAAAGGAACGGATTTTTCCGTCCCTTTTTACATTACAAGCCGCATTTTAATTGAGCACCGCAACTTGTGCATGTGTTGCAACCACCAATTTCTTCAACTGTTCCTTCGCGACATACCGGACAAATGTTGCCAACTTCCGATCCAATCGTCACATCCGTTGCACGCAAATCTGGAATCGTTTCAACAAGCGCCACCGCTCGTTTTTTCGGCTCTTCTGGAATTAATTCAAGCTGCTCCTCGACCACATTTTCTTCTGCTTTTAATGTCAATACTTGCGCGTCACGGCTACCATCGACATAAACTGTGCCGCCCTTTGCACCACCTCGCCATAATCGCTCATACACCTTTTGTACTTGCTCCACCGTATAGCCTCGCGGGGCATTCACTGTTTTCGAGAGGCTAGAATCAACCCAGCGTTGGATGATGCATTGCACGTCTGCATGAGCTTCTGGCGATAAATCCATCGCTGTCACAAACCAATGCGGCAAGTGATTTGGATCTGCTTCTGGATGTTTGTCCAAATATTCTTGGACGATATCCGCTTTTACCTCAATAAACTTACCAAGACGACCACTTCGATAATAAGAAAACGAAAAATATGGTTCTAGCCCTGTGGACACGCCAACCATCGTCCCTGTGGACCCGGTCGGAGCAACCGTTAATAAATGCGAGTTACGAATACCGTATTTTAAAATATCTTGACGAATATCTTCCGGCATGTTTTTCATATAACCGGTGTGAATAAACGCTTCGCGCAACTTCATCGTTTCTTCTTCTGTTTCGCCAACTAAAAACGGAAAACTTCCTTTCTCTTTGGCAAGTTCAATCGACGCCCGATATGCCGTTGTTGCGATCGTTTTAAACAGCTCATCAACTAACTGATTCCCTTCTTCGGAGCCATACTCTTTTTCACAATAAATAAGTAAGTCAGCTAGTCCCATGACGCCAAGACCGATGCGACGCTCCCCAAGCGCTTGCTTTTTATTTTCTTCAAGGAAATACGGGGTTGCGTCAATCACGTTATCTTGCATACGGACGCCAACTTCAACCGTACGCTTTAATTTTTCATAATCAACGACCTTCTTTTCTTTATCGACCATATTTGCCAAATTAATCGCGGCTAAATTGCACACAGAATAAGGTGCGAGTGGTTGTTCCAGCTTATGTTACCCTATCGGCTTTTTATCCGATAGCTCTAACGGTTCATTTCCCGTTAGCTCAGCATACGTTTTCATTACACACGCTTTTCATAAACTTAAGAAGTTCTTTTCTCCCTAAATCTTTTCCGAAAACAGCTTTTGAAATCACTCTAAGATCCTTTACTCCAAACAAATCGTGAATTTCATTTAATAATGGGGCAATAACTGTACTAACTTTATTCCACTTAGCATTGAGAACAATCTCTTTATTTAGTTTCGACCATTGAATAGTGTAATCTCTTATTTCGACATGTAATATCTCCCTTTTACTAACGTACACTTCAGTCGCTTTTTTTATTGCATTCTTCCCAGCACAAGATTGACTACAAAATTTTCTTGATGAAGTTTTTATTACAGTGAAGCAGTCACCGCAGTTCTTGCAAACCCTTTTTTCCCTAGGAATTTTAATCTTTCCTTTTTGTGATAATCCAGACTTTCTTAAACCTTCTAACATTCTTTGCTTTGCATAGCTATCAGTTTCCCACAATTTCTTTGTATGTTCACCAATTTTTTTCTTTGTATCCTCTCGATGCTTCATACTGTAATGACCGTTTAAACTACCAAAAGCGACTTTACTAATAGTAGTCTCATTTGAATTTATCCATTCTTCGATAGTACCCGTCAACGTAAAAGGCAAATGTTCATAGATTACTCGCAGTTTCTCATAAGAAACTAGCTCACATTCAATGCCATATTTACGATGAATTTCAGTTAAATCATTTAAAGCCTTTTCTATCTCCTTCTTGTTCCTTGATTTAACTTCCACTATTCTGCAAACATTCCCATTATTATCGTAAATAAAGAAGTCTGGTTTATATAACCTATAACCTAGATCAAAAACTTGATCCTCGTAGCCCCATTGAATTGAATGATAATCTAAATATTTGGCATATGCATATTCATAAGAACTTCTCAAATAAAAACCTCTGTAAAATCCGGCATATCCCCTATTCATCCGGCAGTACACCGTCCTTGCAAAAAGCGTGTGTAATGCTGCGGCCTCTTGCGGAGATTATATTCTGCCTTTTTAGACAGGTTCACTCCGTATGCGTTGCCCCTGACTGAGTTTTTAGGCTCAGCCTTCGGTTCAGGTTCCCATCTCAGGGTTCCTGCTTCATTCCGCAGTTTTTTACGTGAGGCAAACTATTCACCACACGGATTTGTTGCAACAACTTTTTGTCCGTACGCTCTTGCATTCGTCATGTCGTTGGCGTTGTCGATAAAGAAAATACCTGGTTCGGCAGAATACGTTGCGCAAATGTTAATGAGTTTCCATAGCTCGCGCGCACGAATTTTCCGGTAAACACGAACGCGATAGCCCATTTTCTCCCATTCGCGCACATCGCCGACTTCATGCCATTTTTCGTTGTAGATGCGCATTTCTTCTTCCGAATACGTCTCAACATCTGGAAAGCGCAATTCATACTCTTCATCTTTCTCTACCGCTTCCATAAACTCTTTCGTTAAACAAACAGAAATGTTCGCTCCTGTTAAAAAGTCTGGATTGTGGACGCTATACGTGCCACCTGTGCGCAACTTTTCTTCCGCATCTTTAATGATTTTTTCCGTGAACCCGCCGTACCCCGGGATGTTTTTATAATTAACAATCCCTTGATACATTGCGCGTTCTTGTTCAGTAAGTGGCGTAAATTTTAATTTTTCTTTCGCTGCTTTTTGAATGCCTTCGTCTTCCGTATTTTCAAGTAAATAGCGTAAAATGCGCGGATTTTGCATTTTGGAAATGATGAATTCAATAATGTCCGGATGCCAATCGGCTAACATAATCATTTGTGCGCCCCTGCGACTACCACCTTGTTCGACAAGATGGGTTAATTTTGCGATGTCGTCAAGCCATGATACGGACCCGGACGATTTTCCGTTCACTCCGCGCGCGAGTGTGTTACGTGGACGAAGGGTAGAACCGTTCGTTCCTACACCGCCGCCGCGGCTCATGATTTCCATCACCTGTTTGCGATGCTCAGAAATGCCTTCGCGCGAATCTTTCACAAATGGCATGACATAACAGTTAAAGTACGTCACTTCTGTTCCAGAACCTGCACCGTACAATACGCGACCAGCTGGAACAAAATGAAGGTTGACGAGCTGTTCATAAAATTTTTCAAACCACTCTTGCCGCTTTTCTTCTGTTTGTTCCACCGCAGCGAGCCCGGTTGCGTTCCGCTTCGCAATTTGTTCATAATAAATTTCTAACGGCTTTTCAATGACATCGAGAGAGCGAACAACGATCCCTGTTTTCGCCTCTTCTCCTTCCAACACATGGCGATACTCTTCCTCAACAAGTACATGCGCCTTTTTCTTTTCCCAGTCAAGCTCGACAATAAATCCAAGACCACGCGCCGGAAACTTCGGATCTTCCTTTACCGTCAAAACGACAAAATCACCGACGCTTAACGTCAACTTTTCCGTATCTTTGAACGAATAACGATCGAGCATAACTAAACGTGACACACCTTTATATGTAATGTGCATCTCAGGAGTAATCGGGTGCACTTGCGGAAACAGGCGAATGTCTTCGTTCAACTTGTCCACATTCACTATCATTTTTTCAGAAAACGCAACCGTCATGTTTACCTCTCCTCTACCAACATAATCTTACTACATTAAACTACCATATATCGACAACAAGAATCAATAAAAAAATCAATATGTAGTATGATTTTTTACAAAACACATACTACATATTGATAATTAAGTCAAGTGTTTTTTGTTTGTCAAGAGGAAAATTTATCGTTTAAAATTCCATTCATCCGTTTCATATTTATTTCTTGCCAATTGCTGAACGTAAGAAAGCTCATCATCGGTTAATTCGTACCGCTCAAGCTGAATGTTCAAACCTTTTTCAAAACCTTTAAAAAATGCTTCTTTCGCCTCATCGATTGTCACGTTGCGCCCCGTTAACTCGTTGATGGCGACCGCCTTATGTTTAAAATTTTGTCGCAATCTCTCTTTAACTCGCTCATTCGGATATTTAAACAAACGAAACAGCATCTCCTCGTCTAAATCCAATAAAATGGAGCCATGCTGTAAAATGACGCCTTTTTGTCGCGTTTGTGCGCTCCCTGCCACTTTTCTTCCTTCGACGACGAGCTCATACCAAGAAGGAGCATCGAAGCAAACGGCCGAACGTGGGTTTTTCAAATCCGCTTTTTCTTCTTCTGTCTTCGGTACAGCAAAATACGCATCAAGGCCCAAAAAGCGAAAACCTTCTAAAATGCCTTGCGAAATGACGCGATACGCTTCCGTCACCGTTTGCGGCATGGCTGGATGCGCCTCTGACACAATCACACTATACGTCAACTCTCGATCGTGAAGCACGCCCCGTCCACCTGTTGGCCGTCTGACAAAGCCAAGTCCATACGTCTTTACTGCTTCCATATCGATTTCTTTTTCAACTTTTTGAAAATATCCAATTGAAAGCGTCGGTGGATTCCAACCGTAAAAACGGATCGTTGGTGGAATTTTCCCTTCACTATGCCATTCCAATAGCGCCTCATCAAGCGCCATGTTAAACGCTGGGGAACAATTGCCTGAGTCAATGAATCGCCATACTTCTTTTTCCATCTACCCCACCCTTTCCTCTATCATTTTATAGTGTACCAAACGTCATAAGTCAATGGAAAATGCTTTGCTTCTTGTCCAAAACATTTATATAATAGACGTGGCAACGATGAAAAAAAGGAGGGGCATCATGACAACGGTTCTTATTATTCTCGGAGCAATTATTGTGTACGCGGTCATTACATACTTTTACCAAAAGAAAGTGGTTACGACGCTTACGGAAGAAGAATTTCGGGCCGGCTACCGAAAAGCACAACTCATCGACGTGCGTGAACCAGATGAATATGCTGCTGGTCATATTTTAGGGGCGCGCAATATTCCGTTTTCACAGCTTCGTTTCCGCATGAAGGAATTGCGTAAAGATCAACCGATTTATTTATATTGCCAAAGCGGACTCCGCAGCGGCCGCGCTGCCCAAATGCTATACCGAAAAGGATATCGTGACTTATACCACTTAAAAGGTGGCTTCAAAATGTGGACAGGAAAAGTGAAGAAAAAATAAGGTGCCAAGCAAAAATGCTTGGCACTTTATTTTTGATAGCGTAAAATGGGCTTGCGGGCAGCAGTTGTTTCATCTAGACGTTTCACAACCGTTGTATGAGGCGCTTCTTGAACGATTTCCGGCGTTTCCTCCGCTTCTTTTGCGATTTGAATCATCGCATCAATGAAGGCATCGAGCGTTTCTTTAGACTCGGTTTCTGTCGGCTCGATCATCATGCACTCTTCGACGATCAACGGGAAGTAAATCGTCGGCGGATGATATCCGAAATCAAGCAAACGCTTGGCGATATCAAGCGTGCGCACTCCTAATTTCTTTTGTCGCTTGCCTGACAAGACAAATTCGTGTTTGCAATGACGGTTGTATGGCAAATCGTAATATTCCGCTAAGCGGCGCATCATGTAGTTTGCGTTTAATACCGCATATTCTGTTACAGCCTTTAAGCCGTCTGGACCCATCGAGCGAATGTACGTATAGGCGCGAACGTTAATGCCGAAGTTGCCATAAAACGGCTTCACACGTCCGATCGCTTGCGGTCTGTCATAGTCGAAATAGTAGCCGTTTTCTCCTTTTTCGACTGTTGGCTTTGGTAAAAATGGAATGAGCTCAGCCTTCACACCAACTGGACCTGAACCGGGACCGCCGCCACCATGCGGACCGGTAAATGTTTTATGAAGGTTTAAATGCACGACATCAAAGCCCATGTCCCCTGGTCTTGCTTTACTTAACACCGCGTTTAAATTCGCACCGTCATAGTACAACTTTCCACCTGCAGCATGCACGATTTCTGCCATTTCTAAAATGTTTTCTTCAAATAATCCGAGCGTGTTTGGGTTTGTAAGCATGAGTGCTGCTGTATCCGGGCCGACAACGCGACGTAAATCGTCTAAATCAACGAGCCCTTCTTCTGTCGATTTGACCGTGACCGTTTCAAATCCCGCCACCGTTGCTGAAGCAGGGTTTGTTCCATGGGCTGTATCAGGGACGATGACTTTCGTTCGGTTGTAATCACCGTTTGCTTCATGATAGGCATGAATCATCATAAGCCCTGTCCATTCGCCGTGCGCGCCAGCTGCTGGTTGCAACGTCACCGCATCCATACCGGTAATTTCTTTCAAATGTTCCTGTAAGTCATACATTAATTCAAGTGCCCCTTGTACCGTTTCTTCCGGCTGAAGCGGATGAATGTGGGCAAATCCAGCAAAACGGGCAACATTTTCGTTTATTTTCGGGTTATATTTCATCGTACAAGACCCAAGCGGATAGAAGCCAGAATCGACTCCATGATTGCGTTTGGATAACGCTGTATAATGGCGCATAATGTCAAGCTCTGATACTTCTGGGAGGTCTGCTTCTTCTTGGCGAATGTAATCGTTTGGAATCACTTGTGCGACGTCGATCGCCGGTACATCTAGCTCGGGCAAGCTGTACCCTATGCGTCCCGGCTTGCTTAACTCAAAAATAAGCGGTTGGTCTTTATGCATGATAATCCCCCAATTCTTTTACAATAATGTCAATTTCTTCTTTCGCCCGCAATTCCGTTACCGCAATTAACATACAATGTTGCAGTTCCGCATAATCACGGCCAAGGTCATAGCCTCCGATGATTCCTTTCTCCAATAGCTTTTTATTTACTTCTGCTACCGGTTTGTTTAGACGGACGACAAACTCATTGAAAAACGGCCCTGAAAACACGACATGAAAACCAGCGTTTACGAATGCTTCTTTCGCATAGTGCGCTTTTTGAATGTTCATCGTCGCCATTTCTTTGACGCCACGTTTGCCGAGGGCGGTCATGGCTACCGATGCAGCGAGCGCATTTAACGCTTGGTTAGAGCAAATATTTGATGTTGCTTTATCGCGGCGAATGTGTTGTTCGCGCGCTTGTAACGTCAACACAAAACCACGGCGTCCTTCTTCATCTGTCGTTTGTCCGACGAGACGCCCTGGAATTTTGCGCATGAGCGCCGATTTTACTGCAAAATAACCGCAATGCGGACCGCCAAATTGCGTTGGAATGCCAAAGACTTGTGCATCGCCAACAACGATGTCTGCCCCGAACTGACCAGGTGGTGTCAATATTCCTAGAGCAAGCGGATTGCTTGCGACAACAAACATTCCTTTATGTGCATGAGCGATTGGCTCAATGTCCTTTAACGGTTCAATTTGTCCAAAAAAGTTCGGATATTGTACGATGACACATGCCACATCTTCATCCATCTCTTCTTGTAGCACTCTAATGTTTGTCACACCGTTTTCATACGGAATTTCTACCACTTCTAGCCCCGGACCTTTGGCGTATGTTTTCACAACCTCGCGATATTCTGGATGTACTGCGCTAGATAACAACACTTTTTTCTTTTTCGTATGCGCGGCGCTTAATAACGCAGCTTCAGCTAGCGCTGTTCCGCCATCATACATCGATGAATTCGCGACATCCATACCCGTCAGCTCACAAATCATCGTTTGAAATTCAAAAATGGCTTGTAGCTCACCTTGCGAAATTTCCGGTTGATACGGTGTATAGGCAGTATAAAATTCTGAACGTGAAATCACGTGATCAACGATCGTTGGAATGTAGTGGTCGTACACCCCTGCACCTAAAAATGAAGGATGCGTCTTAATGTCGACGTTTTTCGCCGCCAGTGCCATGAGTTCTTTCATTAACTCCGGCTCTGATTTGGCTCGCTTAATGTTATACTCCCCTTGAAAACGGACGCTTTCAGGGATATCTGCAAACAGTTCATCAATGGACTGTACCCCGATCGTTTGTAGCATTTGTTGTTTATCCTCTTCCGTCATTGGCAAATAACGATGAAGCATGACTCTCTCTCCTCACATTATTTTGTGCGCTTATAAAACGGTGTCGCCACCACTTTCGCTTTTAATCGTTTTCCGCGAATATCGACTTCCACTTCTGTATGAAGCGCGGTATATGTTGTTGAAAGCAGTGCTAAACCGATATTTTTTTTCAATGTTGGCGATTGCGTTCCTGTCGTCACGACCCCAACTTGTTCTCCGTTTACATATACCGCATATCCGTGACGCGGAATGCCTTTGTCAATCATTTCAATACCGACGAGCTTGCGTGCCGTTCCTTCTTCCTTTTGTTTTTTCAATACTTCTTTTCCGAAAAAGTCGACGTCTTTATTCGTTTTGACCGCAAATCCAAGCCCGGCTTCAATCGGCGTAATGTCACTTGCCAACTCTTGCCCATAAAGCGGCAAGCATGCTTCAAAGCGAAGCGTATCACGCGCACCAAGTCCGCACGGAATTACCCCTTCTTCTCTTCCTGCCTCTAAAATGGTGCGCCAAACGGTTTGTGCATCTTCTGCCCGACAATATATCTCAAATCCATCCTCCCCTGTATATCCTGTCCGCGATACGAGCGCTTCAACCCCAGCAACACGTATACCATCAGCAAAAGAGAAAAATTTCATTGCAGACAAATCAGTAGCTGTTAATGTTTGTAATACTTTCTCAGCAAGCGGTCCTTGAAGCGCTAATTGTGCGATATCGTCGGAAACGTTGACGACTTCCACATCACCAAACACATGCTCCTGAAGCCATGCAAAGTCTTTTTCAATATTTGCAGCATTCACTACAAGGAGATAATGATCGTCGGCCTTTTTATAAATCAACAAATCATCAACCGTTCCGCCATCTTCATAACACATGAGCGTATATTGGGCGCGACCGTCCGTTAATTTGGCAACATCGTTTGTCATCATTTTTTGTAAAAAAGGAAGACTATCCTTCCCCTTCACTTCAAATTCGCCCATATGTGACACGTCAAATAATCCTGCTCTCGTTCTTACTGCCTCATGTTCTTCTTTAATGCTTGAAAACTGCACCGGCAATTCCCAACCACCGAAATCAATCGTTTTTGCGCCATGCTCTACGTACAAAGGAAATAACGGCGTTCTTTTTAACATATGCTCCCTCCTTGTTCATAAAAAAAGACAGACGACCCCCATATTGTCATATGGTAGTCTCTGTCCTTTCACCTGAAAGTTTCCCTATATGCATAGGTGTCCTCGTGGGTGGTTCACATGCGTGAACGCTCTCCAGAGCCGCGTCAAACAAGAGTTCTTTTGCCTGAGAGATTCGTGTTTCCACTTGCTCCTTCGGCGCTACATCTCGTAGTCTCTCCCCTTGTTGTCATCCGCCTGTATACAATTGTCTTCCTTGTGCCAAACTACACGTAAACGTATAAATAA
>NZ_DAITON010000012.1:0-30006 GCF_036834105.1 Anoxybacillus sp.
GTCAATAAATAAAATGACGTTGCCGTGAAAACGAGCATCAGCTACAATCTCCTCTATTTCTTTTTTCCCTGCCGTCGTGGCATTTAATATATAAAACGGGCGCTGGAGCGTGCCAGCGATCGCATAAGCGAGCGATGTTTTCCCTACACCTGGTTGACCGTAAAACAAAAGTGAAGGAACGTAGCCATTTTTAATCATGCGATACAATGCTGTATGCGCTCCAATGATATGATCTTGCCCTACGACTTCATCAATCGTACGCGGACGCATGCGATAAGCGAGCGGCTCTTTCATTTGTCTCCCTCCACTTTACAGCGCCAGCGCGGCCCTTAGCGCCGGGACGAACTGACGCATATCGCTTTGTTGTAAATAAAAAAGAAACGCTTCAACAATTGCTTTTCGCGGCTCATCTTTTTTTATTTCTGCTTCCAGCTGTTCGAGCAGCTCAATCATTGCGCGATCGGTCGTTTCTTCAATCATTTGCGTCACGATCATAAGCGCTCGCTCTTTTTCGGCTTGCGCATCGTGAGCAAATAGCGGGACATCATGTTCTAAACTATCGACGAGCGCATCAAGCCGCCGCATTAAAAACGGCGCTAACCGTTGAAAAGGAAACGGTTTTTGTTCAAAGAGGGCAAAAAACAAATATTCTTTGAGCATTCCATTTAACATGATGGCGCAATCGAGCACAAATGGACGGATGCGCTCACCGTACATATTTATGAGCGATTGAACGTACCAGTCAAATAAATGCGAACGAATGCGCAAAACGAGGGCGTGAACATCTTCGCTTACTTTTTGGGCATGATCGCCCATATGCATTTGTACAATTTCTTTATGTTGTTCAAACGCTTCAATTTGTAACGAAAGTTGTTGTAAAAATTTTTCGCGCGCCGTTAACGAACGATCTGATGCGATGTGTGCAAACTGTTGAAACAACTGATCGTAATGATATTGAAAAATAGATAATACAATTTCTTCTTTCGATTTGAAGTAGTTGTATAGCGACCCTTTCGCTAAATGGCTATGTTCGGCAATTTCTTGCATCGATGTCGCATGATACCCTTTTTCTGCAAATAGCTTCATGGCGACTTCAATAATTTGCTCTTTTCTACTCATACAGCCCCATCCTTACTGTTCGTTTCTTCGTTTTATTATAGCACAACAGGCTGACCTTTCAGTCAGCCTGTTGTATGTTGCAGTTACGCTTGACGTTCTTTTTTTGCTTGACGGAAGAAAAATAATTCGTATACAACCGGAACGAGAATTAACGTCAGCAACGTCGACGATGTCAATCCACCGATGACCGTAATCGCTAATCCTTTAGAAATAAGCGTACCGGACGACTTCGTCAGCGCGAGTGGAATGAGTGCAGCAACCGTTGCAAATGCCGTCATTAAAATCGGGCGTAATCGCGTCTTTCCTGCTTCAATTAACGCTTGACGAATCGTCATTCCTTTTTGCTCGCGATTTTGACCGATTCGGTCAACGAGAACGATCGCATTTGTTGTAACAATTCCAATAAGCATAAGTAAACCGATCATTACGCTTACCGACATCGGCTCATTAGCGATAAACAATCCGAGCAATGAACCGATTGGGACGAACACGAGCGATGATAAAATGATAAACGGAATACGCGCTTTTCCGAACGTAATTAACATCGTAATGTAAACGAGTCCGATAGCTACAACCATCGCTAAACCAAGCTGTTGAAACGTTTCTACCGTTTCATCGCTTCCGCCTCCGCCTTCGAGAGAAACATCTTTTGGTAAGTCCACTTCATTTTTTACACGATTAATGACATCTTGAGTTACTTTTTGAATGTTGTCTCCGACAATTTGCGCAGACACACGGGCGAACACTTTTCCATCAAGTTTTTGAATGGACGTAAACGTATCTACTTCTTTTACTTCCGCAAGTTCGCTTACAGGTACAGGGCCAAATTTCGTAAAAATGAGCGTCTTCTCTAGCTGTTCAAGCGACGTCATTTGCTCATCGTACGACAGTTGCACAGTCCGCTCTTCTCCATCCAATGTTAACGTACCGACTTGAACTGGACGCGTTTGATCAGCGATTGTTCCGAGAATTTGGAATCCGGAAACGCCATATTGTGCCGCTTTTTGTGGGTCGATGTTTACAACGACTTGTTTTTGTTTATCAGCAAAGTTGTTTGTCACATATTTCAAATCGTCGCGCATTTTTAAGTAAGCTTCTACGTCTTTTGCCGCTTGTTGCAACGCTGTTAAGTTCGTTGAATACAAATCAATGTTAACGTTATTGTTTGACGGCGGTCCACCAGATTGTAGCTCTTGCACACCTACTTTTGCCCCTTTAACCTCCGCTTGCACAATATTTTCCATATCTCGTTCTAGCTCTTTAATAAACGCGCTGACGTTGGCACTTTCTTTGAGCGTAATAAAGTAGTTTGCTTGATTTTTCCGTTTTAAGCCGCTACGGAAATCGCGCGTACCAATTCCAGCTGTTACTTCTTTAATTTCTTTCTTTTCGTTGAACATCTTTTCGATTTTTAATGATACATCGTTCGTTTTTTCCAACGGTGTTGAAGATGGAAGTTCAACCGCTGCAATTAATGTTTTTTGTTCTTCATTTGGAATAAATGTAAATCCAAGTTTCGGAACGATCGCAAATGAACCGCCGAGCAGTAAAACGGATAAAAATAAGACGAGCCGTTTATGATCGAGCGCCCATTCAATCGCTTTACCGTATATACGTTGTAGCGCTCCTTCTTTTTCTTCTGGCGGCACTTTTTTAAATGAAAACTTCGCTAAAATTGGAACGATCGTAATTGCAACAACGAGTGACATTAAGAGCGAAAAGACGATTGTTAATGCAAACGGCAAGAAAAACTCACCGGTGACACCGCCGACAAATCCGAGCGGCAAAAACACGACAACAGTCGTAATCGTCGATGACGTAATCGCCTTTAAAATTTCTTTCGTTGAATCTTCGACAAGCTCATCCGTCATTCCAGACTTTGACTTGCGCACGCGTCGGAAAATGTTTTCAATGACAACGATGCTATCGTCAACTACGCGTCCGACCGCTACCGCCATTCCACCGAGCGTCATAATATTTAAAGAAATGTCCATGCGTTGTAAGAAAATTGATGCAACGAGTAAAGATAGCGGAATAGAAATGATCGCAATTATTGTTGCACGTACGTTTCGTAAAAAGACGAGCACGGCAATAGATGCAAATAACGCACCGAGCAAGCCTTCGCGCACGAGCGTTTCCACTGACTTTTTAATTCCCTCGGCGGAATCGAAGCCGATCGCATAGTCTATTTTATCTTTATACTTGTCAAGCACGTTTAACACTTTTTCAGCTACTTCAACCGTATTCGCATCTTGTTTTTTCGTAATCGCCATCGATAGCGACGGTTGTAGATTGTAACGCGTGATTTCTCCTTGTTCTGTCACAGGTGCAATGGTAGCGACGTCTTTTAACGTAATGGTCGTCGGCGCTTCTTGACCGCTCGCCGGCGCACCTGGTGATGCGTTCATAAGCGGCGAAGATAAAGGTAAGTTTTCAAGCTGTTTGATCGTTTCAATTTTTTGCTGAACGCGAATCGGAATTTGTAACGTCTCTGTTTGCACGTTACCAGCCGGGAAAGCTAAAAACTTTTCATTAATTTGCTCTTTAATTTGCGTCAAACTCAGCCCATATTGCAATGCTTTTTGTTTATCTACAGTAATTTGAATCAAGTTTTCTTCCATCCCGCCAACCGAAATGGAATTGACACCGTTAATTTTTTTTAACTCAGGAACGATTGTATCATCTAACAATTGCTGGACGTTCGTATCCCCTTTAGCGAACAGCGAAATGTTATAAATCGGGAACGTCCCGAACGAGAAACGGTTCACTTTCGTCTGCACGTTTTCCGGCAAGTTCGCTTCTTTCATGAGCGACTCAACTTGCCGCTCTACTTCTTCCATGTCTGTATTAAATGGAAATTCGAGGTTAATGATTGCGATACTTTCAAACGATGTACTTTGGAGTTTTTTTACTCCCTCAATAGCTTTCAACTTTTCTTCCAATTTTGTTGTTACTTGCTCATTCATATCTTCTGGTGAAGCCCCGGGGTAAATGACTTCAACAGATAGCTGCGGAAATTCAATGTTTGGTAACAAGTCTACTTTTAAAGAAGAAAACGAATATAGTCCGCCTAATATGAGTAAAAATGAAATGATAAATACGGCGACCGCATTTTTTAAACTAAACCTTGTTAACATACTTCTCTTCCCTTCTTTTTTATAATATGACCAATCGGTCGTTTATTTACGACTACATAGTCATAACACAACTATAATGCAATTTTTCTCATTTTGCAACTTCCGATGTGCGCTGAAATAGAAAATAAAAAGCGCAAAGGCTCTCCCTTGCGCTTATTGTTGATCAACACGTTGAATCGGAATATCTTTTAACAATTGTTGTACGACGTGCGCTGCCATAATAAGACCTGCGACAGATGGAACGAACGCATTCGATGACGGCGGCATTTTCGCTTTTCGGATCGTCGCCGCATCGTTTCCTACTTCTTTCCGTACGTCTTCGCGAATAACGATTGGGCTTTCGTCAGAAAAAACAACGGTAATCCCTTTTTTAATTCCTTCTTTTCGTAAACGGGTGCGAATCACTTTCGCAATCGGATCGGTATGCGTTTTTGAAATGTCAGCGATGCGAAAACGGGTCGGGTCCATTTTATTTGCCGCACCCATGCTCGAGATAATCGGAATGTTGCGCTCTAAACATTGTTTCATTAAGTGAATTTTATATGAAATCGTATCCGATGCATCAATGACGTAGTCGATGTCATACGAAAAAATTTGCTCATACGTCTCTTCCGTATAAAACATTTTTAATGCAATGACTTCACACGCTGGATTAATGTCAGCGATGCGCTCTTTCATCACTTCCACTTTCGGACGACCGACAGTAGATAATAGCGCATGAATTTGTCTGTTCACATTTGTAATGTCAATATCGTCTTTATCAATTAAAATGAGACGTCCAACCCCTGAACGAGCAAGCGCCTCAACCGCAAACGATCCGACACCTCCAATGCCGAGAACGGCCACTGTGCTTTCGCTTAATTTTTTTAAACCTTCTTTCCCGATTGCGAGTTCATTGCGAGAAAATTGATGTAACATGTTGTTCCTCCCATATGTAAGTATTTCAATCGGATATACATGCATTATGACACAAAAAAAGCCTCAACGTAAAGCATGTTCTTTACGTCAAGGCTTTATTCGTTTTTGTTTCTGTAGTCCCAATCGTGCCGTCGCTGATGGCCTTTGTTTTGAACCCGCTCTCTCACAGGTGGGTGCCCTGTTTCAAGCTTTTGTACGTCCTCGGTATGTAAATGAGGCATGTACGCCACCTGAAAACCCGAGCTCCCGTATCACACATTGTTCGGTCAAAACAATAGGTGATACGACAAACACATCAGGACTTCGTGTTATTTGTATGTTAGCACACTTTCGATCGTTTTGCAACGTCACAAATTTAGTCTACTTTTTGAACGTCTTTCACGCGCAAATGCAGTTCGTCTAGTTGTGCTTCACTTACTGCGCTTGGCGCTTCCGTTAACAAACAGCTCGCGCTTGCTGTTTTCGGGAAAGCAATCGTATCGCGCAAGTTGGAACGACCCGCAAGCAACATCACGAGCCGGTCTAAGCCGAGCGCGATGCCGCCATGCGGAGGAGTGCCGTATTCAAACGCCTCAAGCAAGAAACCGAACTGTTCGCGCGCTTGTTGTTCTGTAAAACCAAGTGTTGTAAACATTTTCTCTTGTATATCGCGTTCGAAAATGCGGAGGGATCCTCCTCCTAATTCGTATCCGTTTAGCACAAGATCGTACGCTTGTGCACGAACGCTTGCCGGATCTGTATCAAATTTTGGCACGTCTTCGCGAACAGGCATCGTAAACGGATGATGCGCCGCGTAATAACGTCCTTCTTCTTCGTCGTATTCAAAAAGCGGCCAATCCGTAATCCATAAGAAATGAAATAGCGATTCATCAATTAATTGTAAATCTTTTCCGAGTTTTAAGCGCAACGCACCGAGGGAATCAGCGACGACTGATTTTTTATCGGCTACAAACAATAATAAATCGCCCGCTTCCGCTTCAAGCGTTTGCATCATTTGCTTTTGTTCTTCTTCATTGAAAAACTTAGCAATAGGCCCTTTCAGCCCGTCGCTTTCGACTTTTAGCCATGCTAATCCTTTTGCACCATAGCGAGCGACATATTCCGTCAACGCATCAATATCTTTGCGCGAATATTTATCCGCTGCCCCTTTTACGTTGATCGCTTTCACTTGCCCACCGTTTTGTACTGCGCTCGCAAATACTTTAAATCCACAATCTTTCACTTGCTCAGATAAATCGACAAGCTCAAGGCCAAAACGTGTATCTGGTTTATCTGAGCCGTAGCGCGCAATCGCTTCATCATACGACATGCGCGGAAATGGAGTAGGAATGTCGATCCCTTTTGCGATTTTCATGACGCGCGCCATCATGCGCTCTACCATCGCTAAAATATCATCTTGACTCATAAACGATGTTTCGATGTCGACTTGTGTAAATTCCGGCTGACGATCGGCACGCAAATCTTCATCACGGAAGCAGCGAGCCATTTGATAATACCGTTCGAATCCTGCAACCATCAATAGCTGTTTGAAAATTTGCGGCGATTGTGGCAACGCATAAAATTCACCAGGATGAACGCGGCTCGGCACTAAGTAATCGCGCGCCCCTTCTGGCGTACTTTTCGTTAAAATAGGTGTTTCTACTTCTAAAAAACCTTCTTCGTCTAGAAAGTCACGAATGGCTTTTGTCACTTGATGACGCAATTGAAACGTTTGAAACATGACAGGGCGACGTAAGTCTAAATAACGATATTTTAAACGAACATCTTCCGATACGTCTGTTTTATCTGAAATCGGAAACGGGGGTGTTTTCGCTTCACTTAAAATCGTGACGTGCGTCGCATGCACCTCAACCGTCCCTGTCGGTAAATTGTGATTTACTTGTCCTTCTTCACGACGTACGACCGTTCCTTCTACGTCTAGTACATATTCGCTACGAATTTTTTCTGCTACTTGTAACGCTTCTTTTGATACATCCGGACTAAATACAATTTGCACGATGCCCGTCCGATCGCGCAAATCAATAAAAATTAACCCACCTAAATCGCGGCGCTTTTGTACCCATCCTTTTAAACGGACCGTTTGACCGATTGCTGTATCCGTCACTTCTCCACAATAATGCGTCCTTCCAAACATATTTTCCCCTCCTATTGCAATGCGTTTTTCATATGCGAAATAAATGTATCAAGCGATACTTCCTGCTGTTCTCCTGTTGCCATACATTTGACGTTAATGATCCCTTTTTGCAGCTCGTCTTCACCTAAAATAGCGACATATTTCGCATGCAAACGATCAGCCGCTTTTAGCTGTGCCTTCACCTTGCGATCTTGATAATCTTTTTCTGCAGCAATTCCTTCTTGACGAAGTGAGGCGACGAGGGCAACGGCTTCTTCTTTCGCCTGCTCGCCTAATGCAACAACATAACAATCAATGCCTCCTGAAACCGGCAAAGAAATACCTTCTGCATCCAATGCCGCAAGCAACCGTTCAATGCTTAATGCAAATCCGATCCCCGACGTTTCAGGTCCGCCAATTTCTTGAACGAGACCGTTATAACGGCCGCCACCACATAACGTCGTAATTGCACCAAATCCTTCCGCCTCGCTCATAATTTCAAATGCGGTATGATTGTAGTAATCTAATCCACGCACAAGCCGAGGGTCGACTTCAAATGCGATGCCAAGCTTTCGTAAATACATTTGCACTTGATTAAAATACGTGTACGATTGTTCATTTAAGTAATCTAAAATCGATGGGGCGGTGCGCATTAATTCATGTTCACGGTCTTTTTTACAGTCTAAAATGCGCATCGGGTTTTTATGTAACCGCGCTTGGCAATCATCGCAAAACTCGTGAATGCGGTGTTGAAAATGGTCGATGAGCGCTTGACGGTGCGCTTTTCTACTTTCAACGTCACCTAAGCTGTTGATAACAAGCTTTAACTTTTTCAATCCGAGCGAACGATATATATCGATCGCTAAAGCAATCACTTCCGCATCGATTGCTGGATCATTGCTTCCGAGCGCTTCGACACCAAATTGCACGAACTGGCGGAAACGGCCGGCTTGCGGACGCTCATAACGAAACATCGGCCCCATATAGTACAGTTTGACTGGCTGATTCGGATACCCGTACATTTTGTTTTCTACAAATGAACGAACGACTGCTGCCGTTCCTTCTGGGCGAAGCGTTAAACTCCGACCGCCGCGGTCTTCAAACGTGTACATTTCTTTTTGAACGATATCAGTTGTATCCCCAACACCGCGCAAAAATAGTTCTGTATGCTCGAAAATCGGTGTGCGAATTTCTTGATAGTTATAGCGACGGCAAAGTTCGCGCGCAATTTGCTCAACATATTGCCATTTTGCTGCTTGAGCTGGCAATATATCTTGCGTTCCGCGCGGAATTTGAAACGACATATGTTTCCCTCCTTTAGTTTTTATGCAAACAAAAATCTCCCATCCCTAATAAATTAGGGACGAGAGACGAATTCCCGTGGTGCCACCCTAGTTGAAGCGCATGCTTCCACTTGTTCCGTTAACGCTCGGAGGCGTTCTCTCCTACTAACGACTGCGCGTTCAAAGAGAAACCTACGGAGTGTTCGTTCGTTAAGTCATCATGGAGAAATGCTTTCAGCCCGCGGCATTTCCTCTCTGTCCATGTGTACTCTTAACTACTTTTCTCCATCATCGGTGAAATGTTGAATTTTCTTTTATATTACGTACGAAAAAACGATTTGTCAAGACGACCTTTATTTTTCAAAATAGCGAAGCAAGCCATTACAGATCGCTTCGGTTGCTGCTTGTTGATATGTCGATGACGCAACGAACAATTCCTCATTCGGATGGCTTAAATAGCCGAGCTCAAGCAGTACAGAAGGGCGGCTATTTTCCCGTAAAACATGGTAGTTACCTACGCGAACGCCACGCTGTTGAATGCCTGTTAATCGACTGAGCGGTTCAAAAAGCGCATGTGCGAGCGATCGGTCCATTTGCTTAT
This sequence comes from Anoxybacillus sp., assembly GCF_036834105.1. Classification (NCBI taxonomy): domain Bacteria; kingdom Bacillati; phylum Bacillota; class Bacilli; order Caryophanales; family Anoxybacillaceae; genus Anoxybacillus; species Anoxybacillus sp. Next base: position 9,172 of record NZ_DAITON010000012.1, read on the forward strand.
AGTAGTATATCGTTAATCCGTTTGCCGTTCGGTTTAATGCGCTGTCGTAATGAATGCTAACGAACGCATCCGCTTTATTTCTCGCCGCAACTTGAACTCTTTCGCTTAACGATAAAAAGCGATCGTCGGCACGCGTTAAAATGACGTTTACCCCTCGCTGTTTTAGCTTTTCGCTAAGCAATAGCGCAGTTTGTAATGTTAACATCTTTTCGATTGTTCCATTGACCCCGGTTGTTCCATAATCTTTCCCACCATGTCCGACGTCAATCACCACCGTTTTTCCCAACGTTGTTTGAGGTTGCGATGGTGGAAGTTGTTCCATTGGTTGTTCATTCAGTTGAACGACCCATTCCGCTACATAACCAATCGTTTGACTGTTTACTTGAATGACGTACCATTGTCCTTCCTTGCGAATGACCGCAAAACGATCTCCGCGTTTCGCTTTAGCAATGATTGGTGAGTCGGTTGAAGCGGCAGAGCGAATATTTGTATTGTCGTATAATGTTTGAACGTATGTGTTCTGTTCATCATGCTGCTCTACATTAGCTACGTACGAACGATGTACCCATCCTTCTTTTCCTTCCCAACGAACGTACATCCAATCGCCTTGAATCGATGTTGCCGTCCCTTTTTCATTGCGATTCACATACCCGATAACCGTAAACGTCGTACCCGGTCCTTTGCGAAGTCGCAATCCATCTGCCTGGCATACGACCAATTGTTGCAGTTGTTTTCTTGTTTCCGTCTTTTCTTTCTGGATTTCGACGTATTTTCCATGCACCCATCCTGTCCGATTGGCAGCAAGCCGAATTTGTAGCCATTCTCCCCGCGTTTGAACGACCGCATATTGCTTTCCTTTCGCTACTTTTTCTTGCACGGAAAACGTAAAGCCTGGCCCTGTGCGCACGTTTAATCGGTCGACAGCAATGCGCACGTTCATTGCGGCTGTCGCCGTTTGAGCGATAAGCAACAAACAACAAAAAATGATCCATGACATGATCAGCGATTTTTTCATGTTGTAAGTCCCCCTGCGTTGTCGATAGTCGCTACTTTATTTCTTCGCAAAGAAAAAAAAATCCTTCTTTGAATGAAAAGGTAGAAAAATTGGGAATAATACGAACGACATGTGACACGAAAGGAGATTCGTTATGCGTCATAGCGAAAAAGGGGAATTTATTCATACGCAATCACCGCTTATGCACGTCGACTTTCATTCATTTATTCAAAAAGAAAACGACTTGACATCGTTTGAACTCGCCTCCGAATTCGGACTTTCTCTTCGCGACGTCCAAAAACTAAAGAAACATTTAGCGCGAGGATAAAAAAACCGAGCTCGTCCCACAGGAGAGCTCGGTTTCTATTTGCTTTCAACAATAAGCGTCACCGGGCCAACGTTTGTCAGTTGTACATCCATCATCGCTCCGAATATGCCCGTTTCCACCCGAATTCCTTTTTGGCGTAATTGTTCGTTCAATGCTTCATATATTTGTTCCGCATGCTCCGGTTTTGCGGCATCCATAAAGTTCGGTCTTCTCCCTTTACGGCAGTCCCCATACAACGTGAATTGGGAAATTGATAAAATCGATCCGCCAACATCTAAAAGCGACACGTTCATTTTTCCATGTTCATCTTCAAATATGCGTAAGTTGGCAATTTTGTCGGCGACAAATGCTGCGTCTTCAACCGTATCATCATGGGTAATACCGACTAACAACACAAGACCAAAATCAATGGCTCCAACGACTTCGCCAGCTACAGTTACTTTCGCATCTTTCGCGTGCTGAACGACAACTCTCATTGCGACAACCCTCTCTAGTTCATGATCCGACGTACGGAATAAATGTCTGGAATTTGTTTAATTCGCTCAACTACTTTTTGTAAATGACTTACATTATGAATAAAAATGGTCATATGAATCGTCGCCATTTTATTGCGATGATCCGTTCTTCCTGATACAGCGGAAATGTTCGTTTTCGTTTCATTAACAGCTTGCAGCACTTCGTTAAGCAAACCGCGCCGATCGTAACCGGTAATTTCGATGTCCACCGTATACTCCCGTTGACAGTTAGCTCCGCTCTCCCATTGCACAGGAATAAGCCGCTCCTTCGCTTCTTCTGCAAGCACATTCGGACAATCTGCACGATGGACAGAAACGCCTCGCCCTTTCGTAATAAAGCCGATAATTTCATCACCAGGCACCGGATTACAGCAGCGCGACAGACGAATAAGCAAATTGTCGACCCCTTCGACGCATACGCCAAAATCGCGTTTTTTTATCGGGGTCACCGTTTTTGCCTCTTGTAGCATGTCCGACAACCGTTTCGCTTGTTCTTCTAAGTCGCGTTGTTTGCGCCACTTTTCTGTTAAACGATGGGCCACTTGGGCAGCTGTAATACCGTTGTATCCAACGGCAGCATACATATCTTCTTCATTCGCAAAATTAAATTTTTCCGCAACACGTTTTATATTTTCTGTTGTGAGCACTTCTTTTACCTCAAAGCCCATGTTGCGAATTTCTTTTTCAACGAGCTCTTTTCCTTTTTCAATGTTTTCTTCGCGTCGTTGTTTTTTGAAAAATTGTCGAATTTTATTTTTCGCATGCGATGTTTGTGCAATTTTTAACCAATCTTGGCTCGGGCCGTATGAATGGTTTGATGTTAAAATTTCAACAATGTCACCCGTCTGTAACGGATGATCGAGCGGCACCATTTTTCCGTTTACTTTCGCACCAATCGTTTTATTTCCAATTTCGGAATGAATGCGATATGCAAAATCAATCGGCACCGAACCAGCAGGAAGTTCAATGACATCGCCTTTCGGTGTAAAAACGAACACCATATCAGAAAATAAATCCATCTTTAACGTTTCTACAAATTCTTCCGCGTTGTTCGTTTCATTTTGCCATTCGACAATTTCACGAAACCATGATAACTTTTCTTCAAACGTATTGGGACGAATCGTTTTTCCTTCTTTGTACGCCCAGTGGGCAGCAATTCCAAACTCTGCGATATGATGCATCTCAAACGTCCGAATTTGCACTTCAAGCGGCTCGCCTTTCGGACCGACGACCGTCGTATGAAGCGATTGATACATGTTCGGCTTCGGCATGGCAATATAGTCTTTGAAACGTCCCGGCATCGGCTTCCAACACGTATGGATAATGCCGAGAACAGCATAACAATCTTTAATGCTTTCAACGATAATGCGCACAGCAAGCAAATCGTAAATTTCGTTAAATTGTTTATTTTGCAACACCATTTTGCGATAAATGCTATAAATATGTTTTGGGCGTCCAGAAATTTCAGCTTGAATGCCAACTTCGTTTAGCCGTTCACGCATGTCTTGAATGACTTCTTCCAAATATTGTTCACGTTCGGCGCGCTTCTTTTTCATTAAGTTGACAATTCGATAGTATTGTTGTGGATTTAAATAGCGGAGCGCCGTATCTTCTAGCTCCCATTTAATTTTTGAAATTCCTAGACGATGCGCAAGCGGAGCGAAAATTTCAAGCGTCTCGTTCGCGATGCGCCGTTGTTTTTCAAGCGGCAAATGTTTTAACGTGCGCATGTTGTGCAAACGGTCCGCCAATTTGATTAAAATCACCCGTATGTCTTGTGCCATCGCTAAAAACATTTTTCGGTGATTTTCTGCCTGTTGCTCTTCATGCGATTTATATTTAATTTTTCCGAGCTTCGTCACCCCATCGACGAGCATCGCTACTTCTTTTCCGAATTCTTTTTCTAAATCTTCTTTCGTCACAGATGTATCTTCAACGACATCGTGCAAAAATCCGGCTGCAATTGTCGCAGGATCCATTTCTAAATCGACTAAAATGCCAGCCACTTGAATTGGATGAATGATGTATGGCTCTCCAGACTTCCGATATTGCTCGCGATGCGCTTCTTTTGCAAACTCATATGCCCGTTCAATAAACTGTACATCTTCCTTCGACAAATAACGGCTCGCCTTTTCAATCACTTGTTCTGCCGTTAATACTTGTTCATTTGCCATGCAATCACCTTTGTTTTAAACGTATTGACAATATTATCATGAAAATTTTCTCAAATGTAAAGAGCAATGATGCGAAAAAGAGGAGCGTTTTGCCCCTCCTTCCTTAAAATTGCATTAACGTTAAAATATCGTACCCTTTCAACTTTTCGCGACCTTCTAAATACGTTAATTCAATCAAAAATGCAATACCTGCGACAACTCCACCGAGCTGTTCAACAAGCTTAATCGTCGCTTCAATTGTTCCACCAGTCGCTAATAAATCGTCTGTAATAAGGACGCGCTGGCCTGGCTTGATCGCATCTTTATGCATCGTCAATACGTCCTTACCGTATTCTAAACCATACTCTACACGAATCACTTCGCGAGGCAATTTTCCTTCTTTGCGAACAGGAACAAAGCCGACACCAAGCGCATAAGCGACTGGGCAACCGATAATAAATCCGCGCGCTTCTGGTCCAACGACGACATCTATTTTCTTCTCGCGGGCATAATTGACAATTTGATCTGTCGCGTATTTGTACACTTCACCTTTGTCCATAATGGTTGTAATATCTTTAAATTGAATACCTGGTTTTGGAAAATCAGGGACAATCGTGACGTATTGTTTTAAATCCATTGACATTTTCCTCCTCATACAATGAATCAAACCAACGTTTCAGTTGGGAATAAGATGAATATAAAAACATATGCTCAAGCTCTGCTTGGGCTTGTTTTAACCGATAAGCTGGCGATTCTGTTAAATCGCGCTTTTGCACATCGCGAGTTAAAGAAACGATCCCGTTTTCAACTGTAACAAAGCCGAGTTCCGCAAACACTTGAATCATAAACAACACCGTTTCTTTCGTCCATCCGCGCGAGCGAGCTAACTCTTCAGCATAACGCCGTATATCAAACGGGCTACGCTTATGCAAAAAAGAATATAGCCACTTAAAATGTTCACGCGTTGGCAATATGCTAAAGAAGTGACTCTCCCTTTGATAGAATAACGCATAAATGCGCTCAGGTAAACTACAACTTAACAAAACTTTAACGATTTGCTGCGACGGGGGCAAATCGAGAAGGATCACGTACTTTCCACAGACATGAATCGCCGCCTCATTTTCGTTTTGGACATGTACAATTTCATCCGCATATGGCGATAACTGCAACGCATCGACCGTATCGCGATGAAAAGCAATTAATAGCCGTTTTTCTTTTGGAAGCGATGCAATGAGCTTATTCGGCTGGCGAATATGGCGCATATCAAACAATTGCCATTCGTTTACGGCTACATCTTGAATCATTAACTGTGGTTTACGAAAGTTATTCCATTCGTTAATCGCCAACTCCCCGACAACCGAAAGACGAACGTTGGGCGCGATTTCGTCGCCAACGTGTCCGAAACCAAATCCGATCGCTTCTAACGTTTTTCCATTTTCAGCTAACAGTAATTTCAAATGATTTTGATCCGTTCCAATTTTTCGCAACGTATCAAGCTGTACATTTTCTAAAAGTACACGCGGTTTCGGATTCCCCATTCCAAACGGGGCAAGCCGGTTCATTTGTTCAATCAACTCAATCGAGACATCCGAAATTGAACAGCGCAAGTCGACGTGCGTGACAGGAACAAAATGTTCAGCTGTTAATTGCTGCTTTGCCGCTTCATTAAGACGACGACGTAATTCATCTATATCGTGAACAGAAAGCGTCATCCCTGCCGCCATCGGATGACCACCGAAATGCGGTAAAATGTCCCGGCATTCCGACAAATTGGCAAACAAGTCGAACCCTTCAATGCTTCGCGCCGACCCTTTCGCGACCCCTTTTTCTCGATCAACGCTTAAAATGATCGTCGGTCGGTAAAAACGTTCAACTAACCGTGAAGCTACAATGCCAATGACACCGACGTTCCATCCTTCTTTCGCTACAACTAATACGCGATCATCGACATCATGCTGCTCAACGAGTTGAATCGCTTCCTCTGTCATGTCATTAACAAGCTGTTGTCGTTCGCGATTCATCGCATCGATTTGTTCTGCTAACATATGCGCCTCGTGCGCATCTGTCGTCAACAATAGCTGAACAGCTGGATCGGCGCAATCGAGACGGCCAGCTGCGTTAATGCGCGGGCCGATCATAAACGCAATTGTATCCTCTGTCACCGCCGTATGGGATACGCCGCATTGTTTGCAAAGCGCTTGTAAACCGAGACGATCCGTTTGTCTAAATTGCTCGATGCCTAAACGGGCGAGCAAATGATTCTCATCTTGCAGTGGAACGAGATCAGCAATCGTCCCGATTGCGACAACATCAAGCCATTCATATGGCACGCGTCCGATGAGCGCATGAGCAAGCTTGAACGCAACCCCTACACCGGCTAAATGTTTAAACGGATAATTTGGACTTATTTTTGGATGAATCGTCGCATACGCCTCAGGCAACATTGGGCCAGGCTCATGATGGTCTGTAATGATTAAATCGATGCCAAGCTGTTTTGCAATCTTCGCTTCGTATAAAGCAGAAATACCTGTATCGACGGTAATGATAAGCGAAACACCTTGTTCTTTCGCCAGACGAAACGCTTGTTCATTCGGTCCATATCCTTCTGAAAAGCGATTAGGAATATAAAAAGAAACATTGGCACCTTTTTGTCGTAATGCGCTCACCATCACGACTGTGCTGCTTACTCCATCGGCGTCGTAATCGCCGAAAACGAGAATATGCTCCCCGTTTGTAATCGCTTTCTCTATTCGCTCAACCGCTTTTTCCATATCGTTTAACAAAAATGGCGAGTGAAACGATTGCTTTCGTTCAAAAAAAGAACGAGCGGCTTCAACGGTATCGTAGCCGCGGCTAACGAGCAATGAGGCAACGAGCGGAGCTATATGTAATGCTTTCGCAATCATTTGCACTTGTTCATTGTTTACTTGTTGGACGTTCCAGCGGGTTTTCGATGCTAACATGTCATTCACCCCTCAACCTTTTCATTATACAAAACAATAAGCTGAGGGGCAATTTATTATTCAAGATATGGATTAATATGCACCATCACATTATGCACTTGCGGAAATGACAACAATTTTTCTTTCACTTTTTTTCCAATCTCATGACCTTCTAGAACCGTTATATGTGGATCGACGGCGATTTTCAAATCAACGACAACATAGTGACCGTGTTGACGAGCGTAAAGGGAATCGATACGCTTCACTTCTTGAAGCGAAAGAATCGCTTCGCGCAAACGAACCGTTTCTTCCTCATGCCACACGTGATCAAGTGCATGATGGATCGACTCTGCCCCTAACTTCCATGCCATTTTTAAAACGAGAAGCGAAACGAATAGTCCAGCAACAGGATCGGCATAAATAAGCCAAGGAATGTCCACTTTTTGTCCGACGACGGCAGCGACAATGCCAACCAAGGCAGCAATCGAAGAAAAAACATCCGAGCGATGCTCATACGCATTCACGATAATCGCATCGCTCTTAATTTTCTTTCCTAAAGCATACTTATAGCGAAACATCGCCTCTTTTACAACGATAGACAACACGACAGCGTAGATGGCTATCATTTTCGGTGGTTCAATCGGATGAAAAAAAGAAGAAAAAGATGAAACTCCTATTTCTACCCCGACGAGAAAAAGTAAAACCGCCACGATAATGGCAGCAATCGACTCCGCTTTCCCATGCCCATACGGATGATCGTCGTCGGGGGGCCGTTTTGCTGCACGCAAACCAATCCATACCGCAAGCGATCCTGCTACATCGGAAGCAGAATGCACCGCATCTGCAACAAGTGCTTTACTGTTGGCAATTATTCCGATCCAACCTTTTATGACCGCCAAAATGATGTTCCCAACAACGCCAATCATCGCCGCGAATTGGGCTTGTTGAAAACGCGTTTGTTCATTCATCTCATCCGCTTCCTTTCCCTTTTGCTTGTTAGTGTATCCTATTCTAGTAACGAAAAAACGTCGCGGCATGCGCCACGACGTTTACACTTCCGGTTCTACTTCCAACTGTTCGCGTTTTTGTTTTCCTTTTTTCAATTGTTTCGCCTTCCAAATGAGCCATAATTGTGCAGCAATAAAGAGTGACGAATATGTGCCTGAAATCAGCCCAGCAAGCAACGCAAACGAGAAATTACGAATTGCTTCACTACCAAATAGTAAAAGGGCTACGACGGTAAAAACGACCGTTAATACGGTGTTGATTGAACGCCCAAAAGTTTGTTGCAACGCTTTGTTGACAACATCTTTTAAATCGTCGACCGTTTTCACTTTCCGTTTTTTCATTAAATAGCGAATGCGGTCGAACGTGACGATCGTGTCATTAATGGAGTAACCGACAACCGTTAACACGGCAGCAATAAACGTTAAATCGACCTCTAACCGCGTCAAACTAAAGAACGCAATGATGAAAAACGCATCGTGTAATAGCGCAACAATCGCTGCAAGCGCCATATACATTTCAAAGCGGACCGTTACGTAAATGATAATACCAACAGATGCAATTAAAACGGAAATGAACGCATTGCGCGCCAATTCCTTCCCAACTGTCGGCGATACAGTACTAACGTTCGGCTCTATACCATACTTTTCTTTAAAATGCGATTTCAGCTGTGAAATTTCCTTTTGATCGAGCACGCCGAGAAAACGGGCAATGGCCATTTCGTTCTTATTTCCTGACAGTACGATATCTTTCGGCTCAAGTTGTAATTTATTTAATTCTTGCTTCACTTCCTCGGTTGTGAGCGACTTTTCACTCATTATATCGACGCGCGTTCCACTTGAAAAGTCAATGCCTAAATTTAATTTAGCAGTAAGAAGCAATACGAGTCCGACAACGACCATCGCCCCTGAAATCGCAAAAAACAGTTTGCTTCGTTTGACAAAGTCAAGGCGCGCAAACTTTGTCGGTACATCCGTATCATCTGTCACTTGTGCGATATTTAATATATCTTTCGGGTTGACACCGAAGTAGTGCGGTTTTTTATCAAACAAGCGGCTTTTCACAAGCAATCCGAGCAATATACGCGTCCCATATACCGCCGTAATAAAGCTTGCTAAAATGCTGATGATGAGCATCGTCGCAAATCCTTTTACCGAGCTCGTCCCATATGCAAACAACACAACACCAGCGATGATCGTTGTAATGTTCGCATCTAAAATCGTTCCGAAAGAACCGCGATTTCCGATGCGATATGCTGACATAAGCGATTTTCCGAGCTTTAACTCATCTTTTATTCGCTCATATGTAATAATATTCGCATCGACAGCCATGCCGACACCAAGGATAAGCGCTGCAATTCCCGGTAGCGTCAACACGCCGTTCATCCAATCGAATACGAGCAAAATGAGGTAAATGTAAACACTTAACGTAACGACAGCGACAATTCCCGGCAAGCGATAAAAAACGAGCATAAATAAAAAAACGAGCGCGATGCCAATCATTCCTGCTAAAATCGTTTTTTGAAGCGCTTGCTCACCAAATTGCGCACCTACAGATGTAGAATAAATTTCTTTCAATTCAACAGGGAGTGCACCTGCATTCAACAAATCAGCCAATTGTTTCGCTTCTTCAACTGTAAAGTTTCCAACGATAGAAACATCTGTCTGATTGAACACTTCATTCACTTGTGCAGCTGAAATAAATTTCGAATGCTCTTTTCCTACTTCTTTCGCGTACGAGTCAACGCCTTCTTCAAAATCTAGCCAAATGACAAGCACGTTATTTGGTGCCATACTTAATACTTTTTCTGTCACTTGCTTAAATTTATTTGCATCTTTTAATTTAATTCCGACGCTCGGTTTTCCTTTATCATCAAACGTTTGCTTGGCGCCTCCTTCAACGAGGTCGCTCCCGTCCATCAACACGTTGTCGTGTACGTCGCGAAACGTCAATTTTGCCTCTGTCGACAAAATTTCACGCGCTTTATTTTGATCTTTTACGCCGGCCAATTGAACGCGAATACGATCGTTCCCTTCCACATCAATGCGCGGTTCGCTCACTCCAAGCACGTTAATGCGCTTGTTTAACGCGCTCACCGTGCTGAGCAATACGTCTTTCGTAATTTTTTCCCCTTCTTTTGTCGGCTTCACTTCATATAAAATTTCAAAACCGCCTTGCAAGTCCAAGCCGAGCTTAATATCCTTTACAATTTTCTCCCCGGTTGTTCCCATCATGCCGCCTAGTAAAACGACAAGAAGGAAAAAAGCAATGATGCGACTACGTTTTACCATAAAAATCCTCCTCGATTCTGGACATACCAGAATTTTTACCAACAAAACAAATTATGAATGACAGTACACTTTCTGTCAATTTCCAAATGAACGATTAAAACAACTGTTCTAATTCTGAAAGACCTTCTTCCGTAAACCAACGGTCGTGCTTTTGTTCTTTTGTCATAATATAGGCCATATAATCCGTTGCACGTAATGATAACACATCGTTCACAAGCTCAAATAACCGCTTCTCCTCATTGTTTTTTTTCCATTTTTTCATCATTAAACAATTCCATACATCTTCAATAGTTGCTTGTTCGTAGCCGAGCAGCTTTAACTCATCTACTTTACACTGTAAAGCTGGCATTAATTGTTCGCGATTCACGGTCATCTCCCCCATTTTGTCATGCTTGGCCAACATATGCATATATTTCATTGTATAAAAGATGACCTCATTTGAGAAGAGAGGGAGGAGCATGTCTAAATTTTTAAAAGGGACGATCATTTTAATTATCGCAGGATTGTTAACACGCATACTCGGATTTATTAATCGCATCGTCGTAGCTCGTCTCATTGGTGAAGAAGGCGTCGGATTATATATGATGGCCGTGCCAACGCTTGTGCTAGCCATTACGATTACGCAATTTGGATTGCCTGTTGCCATTTCTAAACTCGTTGCAGAAGCAGAAGCTTTAGGTGACAAAAGAAAAGTAAAAAAAATATTAGTCGTGTCTTTATGTATGACAATGGTGTTAAGTTTGATCTTCTTTCCAACGTTGCTCGCGGTTGCCCCTATTCTTTCTGAAACGTTGTTTACAGATAAGCGCGTATATTATCCGCTCGTCGCCATTGCCCCTGTCGTGCCGATTGTTGCCCTATCTTCCGTATTGCGCGGATATTTTCAAGGGAGACAACAAATGAAGCCATTTGCGTATTCGCAGCTGCTCGAACAAGCAGTACGTATTACATTAATTGCTGCGTGTACAACTGCTTTTTTACCGTACGGCATCGAGTATGCAGCAGCTGGCGCGATGGTGTCAGCCGTTGTTGGCGAACTCGTATCGCTCATTTACTTATTCATTATGTTTAAGCGAAAAAAGCCCATTCGTATTCGCTATCGCTTTTTTGCATACGTGAAAGAAGGGAAAGATACATTTGTTTCGCTTATGCGCATCGCTGTACCGACACTTGGAAGTCGAATGATCGGGTCGATCGCATGGTTTTTTGAGCCGATTGTCGTAGCACAAAGTTTAGCGCTCGCTGGCATCGCAACCGTCCATGCTACAAAACAGTATGGAGAACTGACGGGCTATGCATTGCCTCTTTTAATGCTTCCGTCGTTTATTACGTATGCGCTCGCTACTTCGCTCGTTCCAGCCATTAGCGAAGCGGCTGCTCAAAAGCAACATCGTCTCATCGAGTACCGTTTGCATCAGGCTGTGCGCTGGTCTCTTTTAGCGGGGGGATTGTCGATCGTCGTGTTATACGTATTGGCTGAAGAAATGATGCAGCTCATGTACGGGACAAGCGAAGCGGCCGTATTTGTCAAAGTGATGGCACCGTTTTTCATCTTTTACTATTTGCAAGGGCCGTTGCAAGCTGTGTTGCAGGCGCTCGATTTAGCAAAAGAAGCGATGACAAATAGTTTAATCGGTGCCGTCATCAAAACTGCGCTCATTTTTTTTCTCGCTTCTCAACCGTCGCTCGGCATTATGGGGGCAGCGCTAGCGATTACGGTCGGCATTATGATTGTCACTTTATTACATGCCGCTACCATTGTTAAAGTCATTTCCATTTCCTTATACGTCAAACAGTATGTTGCTCATCTCATCATTATCATTTCTGTCGCGGCGGTCGGACAGTTGCTCGTCCCGCTTATACCATTTTCGTTGCTTGTTAAAACGATAATCGTCATCGTGGCCATGACATGCATATATCTCGTTCTTTCGCGATTGTTTCATCTCATTGAAAAAAACGAGTTTCGTCAACTATTTCGTTAGTCATTCGTCTTTTTCATCAATATAAAACGTCCCATCTTCATATGTACAATATGAAATATGATCGATATGTGAATACCCCCGCTCCGCTAATTGCTTTATTAGCCATTCGGGCGTTTGATGAATGAGTGCCAAATGCTCTTCTTGGATGACACCGTCTTTAATAAGCGGCAACGTTAAAGACGGTGTTTTCTTTTTCCCTTTTTCTTTTTCAAATACGGACAGTTTACCGGACGGCTCTAAAATGGCAAATTCGACATCAGCAATATTTTTAACATTTTTTTCTCGTAGCTGAACAAGCAAGTCATCGAAATTGTACCTTTGCTTTCGCATCGCCTTTTCATCAATTTTTCCGTTGCTAATGATGACCGTCGGTGAGCCGTCAACGAGACGACGAAACGTTTCACTTTTCAATGAAAAAAAGGCAAAAGCAATTTGAGCAATCGTCAATACAATCATCGGAACAAGCGTATGAAAAATCGGATCTTTCGGCTGTTCAATCGCAATGACAGCCATTTCTCCAATCATAATAAAGACGACCAAATCTAAAATGCTTAGCTCGCCAATTTCCCTTTTGCCCATCATACGGAAAATAAATAAAATGACCCCATACAACAATAACGTGCGTAAAATAATCGTTACGTACTCCAACTTGACTCCTCCTCATTTATTCGTACGTTTTTTTATTCTAAACAAATGGACAATGGAATATGTTTGTACTAAATGTAGTCAGGAGGGATGAACATGGTTCGCGCCGTTTTGCATGGAGTGATAACAATTTTTATAAGCGCCATTATATGTAGTTTTATATTCGCTCTTTTGTTAAAGTTGACAAGTTATGATGAACTATCATTACGATGGGTTATGCACGTTCTCGCATTTTTGTCATTATTTTTTGGTGGATTTATTTCAGGGGGAAAAGGAAAAGTTCGCGGTTGGCTGCTTGGCGGTGTAACGAGCATCATCTTTACAACGATTATTTTTTTATTCCAATTTCTCGGAATGAATCAAATGTTTTCGCTCGAACAATGGGGATACCATGCCGGTTTTCTTATTACAGCGATGATCGGTGGCATGATTGGCGTCAATGTAGCGACATCGAAATCACGAAGCGCATAAAAATAAGACAGGCCGCAACCTGTCTTATTTTTCGTTGACAACTTCACGAATGGCCGCACGATCGTATGTAAGACGCGAACCGTCACCGGCACGAATGACGACCGTATGTTCATCGAGCGAATCGATCATGCCGTGCAACCCGCCAATCGTAATCACTTTGTCTCCTTTTTGCAAATTTGCTTGCATTTGTTGAACAGCCTTTTGGCGCTTTTGTTGTGGGCGGATAAGCAAAAAGTAAAAAATCGCGAAAAACAAAATGAGCGGCAACAAGCTAGCTACTGTTTCCATATGTTTCACCCCCTTTTAAAAGTTTTTTGCATTCGGCTGATTAAAGCCGTATTGTTCAAAAAACTGCTCGCGGAAATCGCCAAGGCGATCTTCGCGAATGGCTTGTCGAACTTGCTCCATTAATTTTATCAAAAAGTAGACGTTATGGTAAGACGTAAGACGAATGCCAAACGTTTCATCGCATTTAATTAAATGACGAATGTACGCGCGCGTGTAATTGCGGCACGTATAGCAGTCACAGTTCGGATCAAGCGGCGTAAAATCGCGCGCATATTTCGCATTTTTAATGACGACGCGCCCTTCGCTTGTCATCACTGTTCCGTTGCGACCGATGCGCGTCGGCAACACACAGTCAAACATATCAATGCCGCGAATCGCTCCGTCAATGAGTGAGTCTGGTGAGCCAACGCCCATTAAATAACGGGGTTTATTCGCTGGCAATAGCGGCGTTGTAAATTCTAATACCCGGTTCATCACATCTTTCGGCTCACCAACCGATAAACCGCCGACCGCATACCCTGGGAAATCGAGCGACACTAAATCTTGCGCGCTCTGTTTGCGAAGCTCCTCAAACTCTCCACCTTGCACGATGCCGAACAGTCCTTGTTCATTCGGACGTTGATGCGCCTTTAAGCATCGCTCGGCCCAACGGCTCGTCCGTTCAACCGAACGTTTCATATATTCGTACGTGGCAGGATACGGCGGACATTCATCAAACGCCATCATAATATCGGAGCCGAGCGCATTTTGAATTTCCATCGCTTTTTCTGGCGATAAAAATAGTTTATCGCCATTTAAATGGTTGCGGAAATATACTCCTTCTTCCTCAATGCGACGAAATTCGCTTAAACTAAATACTTGAAACCCGCCCGAGTCTGTTAAAATTCCGCGATCCCAATTCATAAAAGTATGGAGACCGCCTGCTTCTTTGACGATATCATGGCCTGGGCGAAGCCATAAATGATACGTGTTGCTTAAAATGACGCCAGCTCCCATTTCTTTTAATTCCTCAGGGGAAAGGGTCTTTACCGTCGCAAGTGTGCCGACAGGCATAAACATCGGTGTTTCAAACGACCCGTGCGGCGTATGCAATATGCCGAGACGCGCGCCCGTCTGCTTACACGTTTTAATGAGTTCGTAACGAATTGGTGTCACATATAGTCCCCTTTCTCGTTTTATATAATAAGCATCGCATCGCCAAAGCTGAAAAAGCGATAACGCGCTTTTACGGCTTCTTCATAAGCACGCAGCACGTTTTCGCGCCCGGCTAACGCGCTAACAAGCATAATGAGCGTTGATTTTGGCAAATGGAAATTTGTAATCATCCCATCAATAGCACGAAACGTATAACCAGGGTAAATAAAAATATCGGTCCAGCCGCTTTCTGCGACAAACGTTCCTTGATGGCGAGAAGCAATCGTCTCAAGCGTGCGCGTTGATGTCGTACCAACGGCAATAATGCGTCCACCTTTTGCTTTGACATCATTTAGCAATTGAGCAGTGCCTTCCGTCATTTGATAAAACTCCGCATGCATATCATGTTCTTCAATATTTTCCACGTTCACCGGACGAAATGTACCTAATCCGACATGTAACGTAATAAAGGCAAGATGGACTCCCTTTTTTTTCACATCATCAAGAAGTTGTTCAGTAAAGTGCAGCCCTGCCGTCGGCGCCGCCGCAGAACCGGCTTCGCGCGCATACACCGTTTGATATCGCTCCCGATCGTCAAGCTGTGCTTTAATGTATGGAGGGAGCGGCATTTCTCCTAGCGATTCAAGCACTTCAAGAAAGATGCCATCATACGAAAACGAAAGCACACGTCCCCCGTGCTCAAGTTCGGCGACACACTCCGCGCGTAAACGACCATCGCCAAATGAAATGGACGTTCCTACTTTCACGCGTTTCGCCGGCTTAACGAGCGTTTCCCAGCGGTCACCATCAAGCTGCTTTAATAAAAGCACTTCAATGTGCGCGCCTGTCCCTTCTTTTTCCCCGTACAGACGCGCCGGCAAAACACGCGTATCATTTAAAACGAGACAATCTCCCTCGTTCAAATACGATAAAATGGAGCGAAACGTCAGTTCATGCGTTACCTCACCTGTTCGCTTATCAAGCACCATGAGGCGCGACGCTTCCCGATCTGGAAGCGGTGTTTGCGCAATAAGTTCTTCTGGTAAATAAAAATCAAATAAATCAACTTTCATATTCACGTCCCTTTCTTTATTCTATTAACGAAAACGACCGATAATATAGAAAATAAGCGATAAAACGATGCTTAAAAGGATGGATGTCATAATTGGAAAATAAAATGTCGCATTTTCTTTTTTAATAACAATGTCCCCAGGCAAGCGCCCGAGTTTAATAAATTGCATGAGGAAACCAACGATGATGAAAATAACACCGATGAGCATAATCGTTTTCGGTAAGTTCATGAGCGCGGCACCTCCACACCGAAATGGTTGTAAGCGAGCGGAGTGACGATTCGCCCCCGCGGCGTTCGCTGCAAAAAGCCAATTTGCAATAAATACGGTTCATATACGTCTTCGATCGTTTGCGCCTCCTCACCAATTGTAGCGGCAATCGTTTCTAATCCGACCGGTCCTCCGCGAAACTTCTCCATCATACTTTTCAATAGCTTATGGTCAAGATGGTCTAATCCTAACCGATCGACTTGCAATTGTTCAAGCGCCTCATTTGCTAATGTAAACGTGATCGTTCCATCGCCGCGCACTTGAGCGAAATCGCGAACGCGGCGCAACAATCGATTGGCAATGCGCGGTGTTCCACGCGAGCGGCGCGCCACTTCCCATGCCGCTTCGTCTTCGATTTTTACCGCAAAAATGTGCGCTGTTCGTTTCACGATATGGGCAAGCTCTTCTGGCGTGTAGTACTCTAATCGGCTCAAAACGCCAAAGCGGTCGCGGAGCGGGGCGGAAAGCGCCCCTGATCTTGTCGTCGCCCCTACAAGCGTAAAAGGCGGCAAATCGAGTCGGACAGAACGAGCGGCCGGCCCTTTTCCAATGACAATATCTAAACAAAAATCTTCCATCGCAGGATATAACACTTCTTCTACCGCACGCGGTAGCCGATGAATTTCATCAATGAATAACACATCACCCGGCTCAAGCGCCGTTAAAATCGCAGCTAAATCGCCCGGGCGTTCAATCGCTGGACCTGCCGTTGTGCGCAACTGGACGCCCATTTCGTTTGCGATAATGGCAGCAAGCGTCGTTTTCCCAAGCCCTGGCGGCCCGTACAACAACACATGATCAAGCGTCTCCCCGCGCATTTTTGCCGCTTCAATAAAAACCGTTAAGTTTTCTTTCACTTTTTGCTGTCCGATATATTCCCGCAACTGCTTAGGGCGAAGACTATACTCAAGCGATGCATCATCGTAGTCAGCTGCGCCTGAAATGAGACGCTCTTCCATCGTGCATCTCCCCTTACTTCAATAGTTTTTGTAAAGCAAGCTTAATATATCCTTCTGTCGATAGCTGCTCTTGTTTTAAAATTCGCATCACTTTTTGAATTTCTTTTTCCCCATAGCCGAGCGCCTTTAACGCTTCAATCGCTTCGAAAAGCGCGTTTGTTTCTTCAACTGGCTCGGTAAATAAATTCGGAAACGCGTCTGGAACAACGGCTTGCAATTTTCCTTTTAAATCTAAAATCATTTGTCGCGCTGTTTTTTTTCCGACGCCCGGAAACTTGCATAAAAACTTATCATCTTCTGCTTCGATCGCTTCAACAAGCTGTTCCATCTGCCCTGCAGCTAAAATAGCAAGCGCTCCTTTTGGACCGATGCCCGATACTTGCAACAATTTAACGAACAACGCCCGCTCTTGACGAGTATGAAATCCGTAAAGGGCAAGCACATCTTCACGTACATATTGATATGTATATACAACAATTTGTTGCTGTTTATTGATTTGGAATGAAAATGGATTAGGGGTAAACATTTGGTAGCCTATGCCGTTATTTTCAACGACAATATATTCTGGGCAAACGTAATCTACATATCCTCGAATAAATTCAATCAATGCCGCGTCCTCCTTTTCTCACGCCTTTCATTTTAGCATAATATAAACTATGCGGAAAGCGCGAGCCGAAACGCATATGTTTGAACGTTGAACATAAAAAAAGCCCGCTCTCATTCGCGGACTTATTTTCCGAACGGCTCATACGCTTCGATGACCCGTTTATAATTCCTTTTTGAACGAACAGAAATGCCTTTTTTCAATTTTTCCTGTTCATGGCTTTCAAGCTTTTTTACATCAATTTGAAAAAACGACTGAATGACACGTGAAGACTCGCCCGGTTTCCCTTCAAAAATGGAAAGTGTTCCATCTTTCGTAAGACCAAAATAGCCCGCTTTCGTTAACGGGGAAAGATCGTCAACGTACCGTTGAAAAACAATTTGCTCGTCATCCATATTGATGAGGTGCCACTCTTTATACTTGTTCCATATGTCCTTCATTGACGTGACCGTTTCTTCACGTATTTCCTCGCTTACTTCTCCATCCATATATACCGTTTCCAAAATGACAGTCATTTGTACTGACGTCGTGTTGTGCGCTAAAAATAAACTCAGCAATAATGTAAGCACCATGATTTCTCACCTCATTCATAGGTTTTCCATTTTCAAAAAAAATAAACGGTCTTGCCATCGCAAGACCGTCATTCTAACATCGATTCGTCTAAGTTATGGTAAATTTCTTGAACGTCATCGTCATCTTCAAGCATATCAATGAGCTTTAACATTTTCGTTAAATCGTCACCTGTTAGCGTCGTATACGTTTGTGGAACCATCGTGATTTCGGCCGTCGCAAACGTAAATCCTTGTTCGGCTAACGCATGTTTTACATGTTCAAACTGCTCCGGGGACGTGTAAATCTCGAACGAATCTTCCGTCGTTTCCATTTCGTCCGCACCGGCTTCAAGCGCTTGTAATAACATATCATCTTCATCAATGTGTAGCCCTTCACGAGCGATAACAATGAATCCTTTTCGATCAAATAAATATGATACGCACCCTGTTTCTCCTAAGTTCCCACCGTTTTTCGAAAACGCTACCCGGACATTCGATGCGGTGCGATTTTTATTATCTGTTAAACAAATGACCATAACAGCGACGCCGCCCGGACCGTATCCTTCGTAGCGAATTTCTTCGTAATGTGTATGCTCTTGATTGCCTGTCGCTTTTTTAATGGCGCGATCAATATTTTCGTTCGGCATGTTCGCCGCTTTTGCTTTTTCAATCGCAAGACGCAACGTTGCGTTTGTCGCTGGGTCACCCCCGCCCATTTTCGCTGCCACGTAAATTTCCTTGGCAAGCTTCATAAATATTTTACCGCGTTTCGCATCTTGTGCGTTTTTGCGACGTTGAATATTTTTCCACTTGGAATGCCCTGCCATTTGGATCCCCTCTCATATGTGAAAAATGTCCATAAAAACTATAACAAAAATGAACGAAAAAAAACAGGGGGGAAAGCCCCCTGTTTACCCTCGGTTCATAAATGGTCGCTCGATCATGTCACCCATATCATTAAAAATGTCACGAATATCGCGCTCTAACTGATCCATTGAACCGCCATCGCGAATATCGTTGTCGAGCGTACGAATGCGGTTATACATGCTTTCGTTCGTTACGATACGCACCGTTTTTCCTGATGTCAATGGAGCGATCGCTTGGCGGACAAGTTGTTCCACTTGCGTCGTGTTTCTATTTGTCGTCGATACAGCGACAACGACACGGTCTCCTGAGACAACAGCGCGTGCATCTTTCACATTTTCTACGTTCGCTGCTCGTTTTGCAATTTTTTCAGCTAGTGCCCCGTTATAGTTCCGATAATACGACGGACGTGTACGATCATCCATCGCATTTAAATGGCCATGATAGTTGCGATCTGCACGGCTAAAGTTGCGATCAACTTGCGGTGTTCGTGTTCGATCCATGCCGCGATCGAGCATTTCTGTAATCGGCCCGTCATTGTCGCGCACTTGACGAACGTTCCCATTCAAACGCTCTGTGCCATACCGCCCATATTGAAAACCGGTCATATCGTTTTCGTTCGAGTAATACCCGATCGGGCGTGTACGGTCAGTATAGCGCGTATCAAACGCTTGATTATTACAAGCAACCAATCCGCTAAGCGCAATGACTGCCCCGAAAGCTACAATTCGTTTCCGCAAAAGAAAAACCCCCTTTTTGCTTTTGTAGACGATGCGTCTACATCATTAGCTTGACGCAAAAAAGAGGTTTTATCGCTGTTAAAATTTTGGCGGAGCAATGGCTAATTGCCGTTTATGGTGCGAACGTTCATGAAGCCGCTCAATAATGGCTCGGTCACGTTCAGGGACTGGCTCCCCTTTCAAATATTTATCAATCATATCATATGTTGTTCCCATCTCATTTTCATCTGTTTGTCCTTCCCAAAGTCCGGCACTCGGTGCTTTCGTAATAATTTCTTCTGGTACACCGAGAATGCGCGCCATTTCACGCACTTCCCCTTTTGTGAAATGAACGAGCGGAACTAAATCGACGCCCCCGTCTCCGTATTTCGTAAAATAACCTGTATGCCATTCCGCTGCATTATCCGTTCCGACGACAAGGTAACCGTAATTGTTTGCTACTGCATACAACGTCGTCATGCGCAATCGCGCTCGTGTGTTAGCATCGCCAAGACGGGCAGCTTGCTCGTTCCATTGCCCTTTTTCTTTCAGTTGTTTTTCAATTTCTCCAAACAGCACGCGATGCGTTTCCGTTAAATCAATGACGTGATAATCAATACCACAGCTCTCTACAACTTTTAACGCATCCTCTTTGTCTTTCGGATTGCTTTTACAAGGCATAATTAGCCCTAAAGAACGGTCAGGAAACGCCCGCTTAATTAAATGTGCAACAACCGCTGAATCAATGCCGCCGCTAATGCCGACGATTGCTCCGTTCATGCCCGCTTCCGTCACTCGCTCACGAAGCCATGCAATTAGTTTTTCAATTTTTTGTTCCATCTATGTACATCCCTTTCTTGATCATATCATCATGTTCATTTTATCACACAAAAAGCAAAAAGAAAAAGAGGCGACATTATTGCCCCTCTTCTTCCTCGCGATACGGAACAGAAAAGTACGGATTCCCTCCATACGGCTGACCTGGCCACCCTTGTTGCCAGCCAAACGGACCGTACGGCTGTGGCATATACATTGGCTGTTGCGGTAATG
>NZ_DAITON010000012.1:30106-32894 GCF_036834105.1 Anoxybacillus sp.
CCACAATCATCGTTATTCATCACTGTCCCTTGCGGATATGG
The DNA here is from genome assembly GCF_036834105.1 of Anoxybacillus sp. Taxonomy (NCBI): domain Bacteria; kingdom Bacillati; phylum Bacillota; class Bacilli; order Caryophanales; family Anoxybacillaceae; genus Anoxybacillus; species Anoxybacillus sp. The sequence continues at coordinate 30,148 of NZ_DAITON010000012.1, forward strand.
CCACGGCATCATAGGATACATTGGCGGAAACCATGGATAAAATCCATATCCCGGCATGATTGGAGAAATAGGGATGCACGGCATTGGTAACGGCATCGGAACAGGTTGTGGTTGCATTGGCTGCTGCGGTTGCTCTTCCATCATTGGCGCTTGTGTTGTTGGAATTGGTGGGATGTCTGGAAACGGCGGCATTGGCACGTCATCGTCATGTTCCATCATATTCGGCATAATATTTGGCGGCTTCGGCGGCAGAAGCGGCATTTCTTGTTTTGGCTCCTCTTTCTTTTCCGGCTCTTTTACGATAGGAACTTCTTTTGCAATTGGTTCAACATTGACCGGTTGTTGTAATTGTTGTTCTTTTTTGTTTACATGAATATCTACGTCGACGGAAACTTGTTGTTGCTGAACATGTTGTGTTTCCTTCTTCGCTGGTTTAACTGGTGTCGCTGGTGTCGGTACTTTAATTTTCATGCCTGGCATAATGTAATCTGGATCGCTCAAATGAGCATTCATTTTTTTCAATTGTTCGAAATCCACCCCATATTTTTGTGCAATTTTCCAAAGTGTATCTCCCTTTTGAACGATATGAATTTTCACGTATTTCCCCCTCCTATGTTCAGACGTGACACGTATGTCATGTTCAGCTTGTCGCTACTAGGCTTCAACATAACTTATGAACAGAAAGCTTTTTTTATGATAAAAATAAAAAAGACCGGCAAAAAAATGCCGATCCATTTATGCACGTGCTAACATCCGTTCAAGCGCCAACATGGCCCCGTCTGCTACATCTTTTGGCACGGTAATGCGATTGACGACTTTTCCTTCAAGCAATGATTCAAGCGCCCAAAGTAAATGCGGTAAATCAATGCGATTCATCGTTAAACATGGACACATATACGGATTTAATGACACAATTTCTTTATCTGGATGTCGCTGGATGATGCGATTGACTAAGTTCATTTCTGTTCCGATGGCCCATTTGCTCCCTGACGGCGCGTTTGCAATCGTTTCAATGATATATTTTGTTGAACCTGCATCATCTGCCTGTTGCACAACTTCCCAACTGCATTCAGGATGGACGATAATTTTCATATCTGGCTTCGTTTTTCGAATATGTTCGATATGCTTCACCGTGAAGTTTTCATGAACGGAGCAATGCCCTTTCCACAAAATCACTTTGATTTGCTGAATATCCCCATCGTATTCAAGCGTGTTTGTTGCTGGATCCCATACAGCCATTTGTTCAAGCGGAACGCCGAGGTCGTAAGCTGTATTCCTTCCTAAATGTTGATCAGGTAAAAAGAAAATACGTTCTTTTTGCGTAAACGCCCATGCGACCATTTTTTTTGCGTTTGATGATGTGACTGTTGCGCCGCCGTGTAAGCCGACGAACGCTTTAATGGCAGCGGTAGAGTTGACGTACGTCAACGGTAAAATCGTGTCGCCAAACCATTGCTGCAATAGTGGCCAAGCTCGTTCGACTTGTTCAATTTCTGCCATATCGGCCATTGAACAGCCCGCACGCATATCCGGTAAAATAACGATTTGTTCATCGCTCGTTAAAATATCGGCTGTTTCCGCCATAAAATGCACACCACAAAATACGATATATTCAGCATCTTTATTTTTCGCTGCAACTTGCGCCAACTGCAATGAATCACCGGTCGCATCGGCAAATTGAATGACTTCATCTTTTTGATAATGATGTCCTGGAATAAATAATCGTGTACCGAGCTGTTGCTTTACGTAAGCTACTCGCTTTTCCATCTCTTCGACCGACAACTGTTTATACTCTTCTGGCATCGCATCATGTTGTTGCATCAATTGTAATACGTTCATCGTCATTCCTCCTACTGCACGTTTAAACTAATATCTAGCGCTTTCGCCGAATGCGTCAACATCCCTAGCGAAATGTAGTCAACTCCTGTATCCCGATACTCTGCAATATTTTCAAGTGTAATGCCACCTGACGCTTCCGTGATGATAGATGATGGAACGAGTTGCACAAACTCGCGAATTTCATCAGGCGTGCGGTTATCGAACATAATGACGTCCGCTCCTGCCTCGACCGCTTCGATGACTTGTTGTTTCGTTTCAGTCTCGACTTCGATTTTTACCATATGACCGAGTTTTGAACGGACGCGCTCAACCGCTTTTGCAATAGAACCGCAAAACGCGATGTGGTTGTCTTTAATCATTACCCCATCATATAAACCGAAACGATGGTTGTATCCCCCACCGCACGTGACCGCATACTTCTCTAACATGCGCAGCCCTGGAGTCGTTTTCCGTGTATCACAAATGCGTGTATGATCGCTATTTAATGCGCGCACAGCCTCATTTGTCAATGTCGCAATGCCGCTCATTCGCTGAAGTACATTTAAAATGACGCGCTCCCCGGATAAAATAGGAACGATCGGACCAGAAACGACCGCAATCGTCTCCCCTTTTTTCACGCGCTCTCCATCTTGCTTATACAATTCACATGTAACGGCTCCGTGTAACAACTTATATCCGATTTCGATGACACATACGCCCGCGATAATTCCATCCTCTTTTGCGACAAACATAGCGCTTCCTGTATCCGTAGCTGAAAAGATCGTCTCGCTCGTGATATCGCGATCCCCGATATCCTCTAAGAAAAACTGCTTTAGTAGTTCGGCTACCTTGACGTCATTCAACGCAATTCCTCCTTCATGAGATGCTCCGTTTTCGTGCGCACGATGCGCCGTTTTTCCCAATACTGT
>NZ_DAITON010000013.1:0-32585 GCF_036834105.1 Anoxybacillus sp.
TGCGCTTGTTCAATCGTTTTAATGCCGTTCTTTTTCCATTCAAATAAAATACGATCAATGTAACGAAAATTTAATTTTCCTGATAGCACGGCTTCACGCAATGCAGCTTTAATGATCGTAGGATCATGCTCATCTTGATCCATCCACATCGCCAACGTTTCACATTCCATCGGTGAAAGCGGACGCCCAAACTCATGCTCGAAAACGGTATATAACTGTTCCTCGTGCTGCTCGTCTTGCTTTTGCCCTTGAAAAACGGTACGAATGAGTTTTTCCCAGAGCGGATCAAGCGAATAACGCTCGCTGCGAATATGATTCTCTATGCGCTCTTCAATCGTTATAAATCCTTTTTGCACAAGCTTGCGCAATTGTTGCATGCACACTTCTGGAGAAATGGTCATGCGTGCCGCAATTTCATCTGGCGTTGGGAATGAAATGCCTTGCTCGACGAACGAATGGATGTGCAACAACAACATAAACTCCGTTTCATTTAACCCAAGCGTTTTATAGTTCGTTAATAATAGTCGCGGAATCGCGACACTTCCTTCACGAAAAAAACGAATCATTTCATTGTTCATGTTAAACACCTCACGCCCTATTATACCATAAAACAAATCCCCCATGTCGGCACGGGGGATTTGTTGTTTATGGATATAAACGATTTAATAAACGTGGGAACGGAATCGTTTCACGAACATGTTCAACGCCGCAAATCCATGCAATGGTTCGCTCAAGCCCTAATCCAAAGCCGGAGTGTGGGACGGAACCATATTGGCGAAGCTCTAAATACCATTTGTATGCATCAAGCGAAAGTTGATGCTCTTCTAAACGTTGTTTCAATAAATCGTAGTCATGAATACGTTCCGAACCGCCAATAATTTCGCCATATCCTTCTGGAGCGATTAAATCCGCACAAAGAACAACTTCTGGGCGATTTGGATCTGGCTGCATATAAAACGGCTTTAACGTCGTTGGATAATGCGTAATAAATACTGGTTTATCAAAACTTTCTGCAATGGCTGTTTCATGCGGTGCACCAAAGTCATCGCCCCATTGAATATCATTAAACCCTTTTTCATGAAGAAGTTGAATCGCTTCATCATACGTAATGCGCGCAAATGGCGGTTTTACATTTTCTAGTTTAGACGTATCGCGTCCGAGCGTTTTCAACTCTAGTTGGCAACGTTTTAATACGGACTGCACAATATGAGAGACGTATTGTTCTTGCACTTGCAAATTATCTTCGAATTGATAAAACGCCATCTCCGGCTCAATCATCCAAAACTCAATTAAATGACGGCGCGTTTTTGATTTTTCTGCACGAAACGTCGGACCGAATGAAAATACTTTGCCGAGCGCCATCGCTGCTGCTTCCATATATAGCTGTCCGCTTTGAGAAAGGTATGCATCTTCATCAAAATATTTCGTATGGAACAATTCCGTCGTTCCTTCCGGTGCACTTCCCGTTAAAATCGGCGGATCAACTTTCACGAAGCCGTTTTCATTAAAAAATTCATACGTCGCACGAATGACTTCGTTACGAATTTTCATAATGGCATGTTGACGTTTCGAGCGAAGCCATAAGTGGCGATGATCCATTAAAAACTCAATGCCATGCTCTTTTGGTGTAATTGGATAATCAACAGCCATGTGAATGAGTTCAATGTTTGTGACCGAAAGCTCATATCCGAACGGCGAACGCTCATCTTCGCGCACTACACCTGTGACATAGAGCGAACTTTCTTGCGTGATGCTTTTTGCCGCCTGAAATACATCCTCGTTCACTTGCGCTTTTTCCACAACTCCTTGAATAAAGCCTGTGCCATCACGCAATTGTAAAAAAGCAATTTTCCCGCTTGACCGTTTATTCGCAAGCCAAGCGCCAATCGTTACTTCTTGTCCTACATATTTATGTACTTCTGCAATTGTCGTTTTCACAAAAAGTCCCTCCAAAGACGTTCAACTATTATGTACATCATCAATATTAATACATTTCGACAAAAAAACGCAAGATGATCCTTTTTGTTATCCAAACGTGCATATTTGAAAGAAAGGGCTAGTCGATGTGACTAGCCGCGCGTTTTTTCCTTCATAAACGTGTCGATACGATCAAGCGCCTCATGAAGTAAATCAAGTGATGTCGCATACGACAAACGAACGTTATTCGGTGCGCCAAAACCTGAACCCGGAACGAGCGCTACCTTCGCTTCTTCAAGCAGCGCTTCGACAAACGCATCGACACTTTCGTATCCGGTCATCGTTGCTGCTTCTTTTGCATTCGGGAACAAATAAAATGCACCTTGTGGTTTTACGCAAGAGAACCCTGGAATTTGGATTAGACGATTATAAATGATATTTAAACGTTCTTCAAACGCTTGACGCATTTGCTCGACTGGCTCTTGCGGCCCGCTATATGCTGCAACTGCTGCATATTGAGCGATAGATGTTGGATTCGATGTACTATGGCTGGCGAGATCCGTCATCGCACGAATCACATCAGCGTCCCCTGCCGCATAACCGATTCGCCATCCTGTCATCGAATGCGATTTAGATACCCCGTTAATAATGATCGTTTGTTTTTTTAGGTCAGGTGAAAGCTGGGCAATCGAAATGTGTTCATGTCCACCGTATATTAGTTTTTCATAAATTTCATCCGACACAATAAGCACATCGTGAGCTAAGCATACTTCACCGAGCGCTTGTAGCTCTTCTTTCGTATAAATGACGCCTGTTGGGTTGCTTGGCGAGTTAATAATGACCGCTTTTGTGCGATCTGTCATCGCCTGTTCTAATTGTTGCGGTGTAATTTTAAACTCGTTTTCTTCAAGTCCTTCCACATAAACAGGTACCCCGCCAGCTAGCTTCACTTGTTCTGGATAGCTCACCCAATACGGCGTTGGAATAATGACTTCATCGCCTTCATCTAAAATCACTTGAAATAGTGTGTAAAGCGCGTGTTTTGCCCCAACGCACACAATGATTTCAGATGGTTTATAATCCAATTGCTGATCTCGTTGAAATTTCTTTATAATTTCTTGTTTCAACGTCGCTAGCCCACCAGATGGTGTATATTTTGTATGTCCATCATGCATCGCCCTTACAGCTGCTTCCATAATATGTTCCGGCGTATTGAAATCTGGTTCACCAGCACCGAGCCCGATAACATCGTGCCCAGCTTCTTTTAATTCTTTCGCTTTTGCCGTAATAGCTAGCGTTGATGATGGCGTCAACGCTGCCACACGCTTCGCTAATTTCATACATCCTTCCCCCTCGCAAAGTGATATCTTTTCAAAAATGCCCCGTCTTCAAAGCGAACGTAATAAAACGAATAACGATCTCGCTCGTCAATATATGTAATTTCCCAAAGCGGGACACCTTTTTCCATACCTAATTTTACTGAAACAATCGTTTTTGGACGGTACGATTGTACGAAAGATAATGCTTGCTGTCTCGTTATCCCTTCTGAGATACGTCGTGTCGCAACGACTTTCCCTTTTTCCGTCACCCATACAATCCGTTGCTCGCCTTGTTCATTTTTCCCGATGACGATGACATACACATCGCTTCCTCGATACGTATATACGTCATCTACTTGAACAATCCCTTCTTTCTCAGCTTGTTGTACGGCGCGTTGTTCGCTCGCCCGTTGCGACGACATCGCATCGCTATAGGCGTTCGCATATAACAACAGCGCGACAAACAACATGCACGCAAAAGCAATGATTCCCTTTTTCACCCTCATCCCTTCTTACGTTCGATAAATCGTAAACACAGCCTTTTCTTTGTTTTCTTCATCAAGCGCCAACCCGAACATCAAGTCTTTTTCTTTTAACGTTCGATTTAAACAATCGACAATTTTGTATAAATCTGATGAGTATTGAACTTTGACAGTTGCTAATACTTCGATTTTACTTTCCACGACCCGATCCTCCATGTGCACAAATTTTGTTACTTATATCGTCTCTTCTCGACGGAAACAATACAATTACACACCTTCCGAGGTGTATAAACATCTTCATTGTAGCAACGGTTTCCTACATTGGTCAATTTGAATTAAAAAAATTCCTATCGTACACACCACGGGCCGAACGTTGGCCCTTTTTTTAAAACGTCATTACGTCATATTCCTTCAAATTACATTTGACTACGATCACACCGAAACGACTTGTTTCATAACAATCGATCCAAGCTGCATACAACCGTTCAAGCAACCGCTCATTCGGCCAACTCCCATGCTTTTTAAAAATGATTGCCACTTGCGGATCAACATGTTTTAAAAAAGACGTACGTGGATAGTCAACTAAGCCAAAATGAGCAATTTTCAATATGTTTACGTCACTGAGCGACAATTTCATAAGCTTTTGTTCCACATCGTCATCAGCATGTGCCATATACAAAAGGCGAAGTCGTCCGTATTGCAGCGACATCGTTACATCCCCATGAGCAGTGTGGAGCGGAATCATTCGAAAATGTGGAAATGGTTCATACGTTTTGTTTTCTTTCCAATCGTCAACAACTGTCGGCTCATATGTTTTCATGATCCAGTCTACATTTCCAGTATATTCTCGATCATCGCTCGTTAAAATGAGTTCATCAATTTCTGTAATATGGAATTGTTCAAACCATCTTTTTAATTCGCGTTCTGTATGTGGCGCACCTGTATTCAGTAACACTGTCTTTCCGCTCGCATGTTTAAACAATGTCGCTTCCCCATCACTCAACGGCAAAAAAATAATCGCCATTTCTTCTCCTTCAAGCATCATATCAATTTTTTGAATGTGCTCTTCAGGTGAGGGGTGCATTAAACTATTGACGAGCATAAAAAATAACACCCATTGCAAGCCGTCCACTCCCTTCTTCTACATCTCTTATCTTTTACTGATGAAGGGAAAATTATAGCCACTCATCGACATGTTGTAAAAGTTCCGCAAGTGGAGCATGATATATACGAATGGGCGGCAACGATTGTAAAAAGTATTTGCTGTATGATGCAGTGAATAAACGTTGGTCTAAAACGAAAACGATCCCCCGATCTTCTTTTGTGCGAATGAGTCGTCCAACCCCCTGCTTAAAGCGCAAAATAGCTTGTGGCAACGATAAGTCGTAAAACGGGTTGCCCCCTTTTGCACGGATGAAATCGCTTTTTGCAGCTACCAGCGGATCGTCTGGTGGAGCAAACGGCAAGCGAACGATGACAACGCACGTCACTTCATCCCCTGGAAAGTCCACTCCCTCCCAAAAGCTGCTCGTACCGAATAGTACAGCTTGCTCAAACTGTTGAAAATGTCGCGTCAACTTCGCCGCATTGCTTCCGCTTACCCCTTGGGCAAGTAATAAAAATGACTGTTCATTATTTAACTGTTTAGCGAACGTGTACGTTTGTTTCAATAACTCATACGACGTAAACAATACGAGCACACGCCCTCTTATATGCTCAGCGATGCGAATAATTTGTTGAGCGGCTCGCTCAGCGTACTGTTCAACCGTCGCAGTCGGAAACATCGGCAAGTCGCTCGGTACCATAAGCACAGCTTGCTTTTCATAAGAAAATGGTGACGGGATGATACGTGTGAACGGATAAAAATCGTGAAGACCGAGACGCTCAATGATAAACGAGAAACAATTGTTCGTCGTTAACGTAGCAGAAGTTAAAACAACACTTCTTTTACGAGCAAATAATTGATCAGCAAAAAAATGAGCTAAATCGATCGGCTGTGAAATGACTGTAACAGCATTGATGGCAGCCTTTGTATCCATTTCTAACCAACGAACAATATGATCGTCATCGCTCGTTAATAAATGTTGTAGCGTCGATAACACATCTATAAACGTCGTAAAAGGTTTCATATCTTCCCGCGGTACATCTTCTTTCATCTGTGCCAATTGCCGTACATCGTTCATGATGCGCATAAGCAATTCGATTATCGCGCTCCATTCTCTTCCATATTCTTTCCAAGGAATGAAACGATAGCGAATGCGTCCATCCCCTTTTTGTCGACGCAACACATAATGGCGAAGAGACTGAAACAGTTGATTCAGTTCATACTCCATATCCGCCAAAAGCGAGCGGAGTGCACCCATCTGATGCATGATAGCCGTGTCGTTCATCCGCGTCCACAATAAACGAACATACTCATATGAAACGTGCCTGCCAAAAAAATGGGCTGCGACATCTTCTAAATGATGAGCCTCATCAATAATAAGCTGTTCATATGGGGGGAGAAATGTGTCGTCCGCTGTTAAATCATGCATAACGAATGAATGATTTGTAATGATCAGATGAGCGTGTTTCGCCCTTTCTTTCGCACGTATAAAAAAATCGTGCTCCTCGTTTGTTTCATCGCTATGCACATCTTCCCAAAATAGCGCACCTCCCGCCGTCAAGTTCAGTTCGTCTACATCTCCTGTTTCTGTTTCTGTCAGCCAAACGAGCAGCTGACATTTTGTTAGGGCGATATCATAGTTTGTGTCTACGTGTTTTAACGTACGGGCAAATTTTCGCACGCTCATATAGTTGCGCTTCCCTTTCAAAACAGCGGCTGTAAGTGAGAAGGGTACGAGTTGCGCGACACGTGGCAATTCTTTTTCAATGATTTGTTTTTGCAACTGTAATGTATATGTGCTAACGACAATCGGTTTCCTATGTGTAACAGCATAAAACGCAGCAGGAAGCAAATACGCCATCGTTTTTCCAATACCTGTTCCCGCTTCAATTAACGCATGTTGACAAGTTTGTAACACGTCGTTGACATCGTTCATCATTTGTTGTTGCCCTTGGCGATATTCAAACGGCGAAACAAATGGACGGGACGCAAGCCATTGTGAAAAAGACGGAACATGTTCAGGGCGATCGTCTCGTTTCGGCGAAAGCCACTTTTTTATAGCAATTCCTTCATATTCAACAACGGATTCGTCCGTTTGAAGCGACCGTTCTTTTTTCGCAATGACTCGATCAAAAAGAGCGGTCAACTCACTTTTTAACGGTCGACTATGTCGCCGCAGTTGTTTTAACGTCACGAGCGGTAAATGAGATAACTTGCGCAGCAAAAATAAAAAAAGTTGAGCAGTCGCTTCCGCATCGTAATCTGCTTGATGCGGGCGATCATGTGTTAGCGACAACGCTTCAGCTAAATGACCGAGCTTATAGCTTGGTTGTGTCGGCATAAGAAAGCGAGCTAGTTCAACCGTGTCTAAAAGACGACACGTTGGCGGCTGTATTCCGCTACGAATAAATTCCTCCTGTAAAAAAGCCCAGTCAAAATGAACGTTATGCGCAACAAAATAGGCTCCTTCCCATTTGTTCACAAGCATTGGCGCGATATGATGAAATGGAGGAGCGTCGTTCACCATCGTATGATCAATACCCGTTAACTGTTGAATAAACGGTGGGATATCGCGCTCTGGCTGAACGAATGTTGAAAAGCGTTCACAAACTTTGTCGCCTTCGATGACGACAAAACCGATTTGAATGATGCGATCTTCTTTTTTCGGTGCGTTCCCTGTCGTTTCAATATCGACGACGACAAAGCGATCATTCATCTTTTTCCACCCCAGTACAACACGTTGAATGACAAACAAAAAGAGGCGGCATGGCTCCCGTTATAAAACGGTCGCCGCCGGCTCTTGCACGATCAACTCTTTAATGCGATTATGCTCGTCCATAATTGCAATTTTTGGACGGTGCGAAGCTAATTTTTCTTCTGGTACGAGCACGTAGGAGATGACGATAATGATATCGTCTTTTTGAACGAGACGAGCAGCTGCCCCGTTTAAACAAAATACGCCGCTTCCTCTTTCACCTGGAATAATATATGTTTCAAATCGTGCCCCATTGTTATTGTTTACAATTTGTACTTTTTCATTTGGCACCATGCCGACCGCATCTAAAATATCTTCATCGATCGTAATGCTGCCGACATAGTTTAAATTCGCTTCCGTCACGCGAGCACGATGAATTTTAGCATTCATTAATGTACGAAACATAATGCTGCCTCCTTATTGTACGTTCATAACGATATTATCAATCAAACGAGCGTTTGTAAACCTCACAGCAAGCGCAAGAATGATCTTTCCTCGTAACGATTGAAGCGGCTGTAGTTCTGGATACGAATAAATTTCAACATAATCAATGACGCCGCTCGTATGTCGCTCAATATAGTCAATCATCGCTTTTCGTACCGTCTCTACATCGCGTTCCCCTGCCTCAATGGTCGCTTTCCCTTTTTGTAAAGCAGCATATAACGCAGAAGCTTCTTGTCGCTCACGGTCACTTAAATACACGTTGCGCGAGCTTTTCGCAAGTCCATCTTCCTCACGCACTGTCGGAACAGCAATAAGTTCAATCGGAAAATGAAAATCGCGGATGAGTCCATCGATGACCGCCACTTGTTGAGCATCTTTCATTCCAAAATACGCGCGATGCGGCATGACAATATGAAATAGTTTCGTCACAACGGTTGCCACCCCATCAAAATGACCAGGACGAGATTTTCCGCAAAGCACGTCGATGCGCTCATGAACACGAACCGTGACGGACGGCTCATGCGGGTACATTTCATGAACCGATGGATAAAACACGATGTCAACACCCGCTTGTTTAGCGATCGCATAATCGCGCTCAAAATCGCGCGGATAACGCTCAAAATCTTCATTTGGTCCAAATTGAAGTGGGTTGACGAAAATGCTTAATACAACGGTATCGTTCTCTTCGCGCGCTCGTTTTAATAACGCCACGTGACCTTCGTGTAAATACCCCATCGTTGGTACGAAACCAATCGTTTTTCCTTTTTGCCGTTCAGCCATTATGTGCGCTTGCATTTGCTCAATTTTTTCGATTGTAATCACGCCTATTTCCCTCCATATAGCGCAAGCCATTGTTGCTCATTCATTGTAAACGATTGTTCATCGCTCGGAAACTGACGCGTCTTGACGTCGGCAACGTATTCGGCTAACGCCTGTTGTATCGTTTGCTGAACGTTTGCATATTGTTTAACAAACTTCGGCACACGGCCAACGCCATATCCGAGCACATCATGATAAACAAGCACTTGTCCGTCCGTGCCAATCCCCGCACCAATGCCGAGCGTTGGAATCGTCAACTGCTTCGTAATCGCTTCCCCGAGCTGCTTCGGCACACATTCTAAAACGAGCGCGATTGCCCCTGCTTGTTCGCACGCTTTCGCTTCTTCTAAAAGGCGCTTCGCACTTTCAACATCCTTTCCTTGCACTTTATATCCACCTAATACACCGACAGATTGTGGCGTTAATCCAAGGTGAGCGACAACAGGTACGCCTGCCTCTGTTAGAGCAGAAATAACTTGTAATACGGAACCTGCCCCTTCTACTTTTACGGCATTGGCCCCTGATTGTTGCATGATCGCTTTTGCATGTGTGAGCGCATCATTGAGCGTACTATACGACATAAATGGCATATCGGTGACGATAAACGTATTCGGTGCACCACGTCGAACGGCTTTCGTATGATGAATCATGTCTTCAACTGTTACAGGGATGGTTGAGTCGTATCCTAATACGACCATGCCGAGCGAGTCGCCGACTAAAATCATATCGACACCCGCTGCTTCCGCAAGCTTTGCTGACGGATAGTCATAAGCGGTCAACATGACGATTGGCTCGTTATTTTTTTTCATGTTTAAAAAGTCCAGTTTTGTTTTCATATACATCCTCCTCTCATATGCAGAGGAAATGGATAAAAAAAGCCTTCTTTCTGCCAAAAAGAGAAAGAAGGACTTTTCGTTTCACTCCATCCCTCTGTCCCCGTCCGTTCAATCGGATCAAGGCAGAAACAACGATAAATTGTGTGAATATACATGGTGCAGTTCTTACAAAGATACTGCCCAATTTCAATCGCTTTCATTTTAACAAATATTTCGAAATTTTCCTACTGTTTTTTTATTTCAATGTCTGCTGAATAAATATAATGGATCGCTCCATCTTCTGTTTGCAATTTCAATGTCCCTGAATCTGTAATTCCAAGGGCGGTGCCACGAACAGCACCGTTTAACGTGCGCGCTACAATTTGTTGACCAATCGTTACCGCATATGCTTCCCATAATAGTTTAATCGGTAAAAATCCGTGCTGTAAATATTGTTCATATAACTGTTCTAATTTTTGCAACAATGTTTGCACGATCTTTGGACGGTGAAACGTTCGTCCTGTTTCGACCGCCAGCGATGTGGCAAGCGAAGCGATATCATTTGGAAATTGTTTTTGGTTTACGTTTATACCAATGCCGACGATGACTGCTCGCACTTGATCAGGATCAGCTTGCAATTCCGTTAAAATGCCAACAACTTTTTTCCCATTCAGTAATATATCGTTCGGCCATTTAATGTCTGGGACGATATTTGTCACCTCTTGAATAGCTTGAGCGACCGCAACAGCAACTAGAAGCGTCAACTGAGGGGCTTGTTGCGGCGGAATAGATGGACGTAAAATGACGCTCATCCAAATGCCTGTCCCTTTCGGTGAATACCATATTCGGTTTAAACGTCCTCTCCCCGCCGTTTGCTCTTCCGCGATGACAATCGTTCCTTCTTCCGCTCCCTCATAGGCAAGTTGATGCGCAAGTTGTTGCGTAGACGGAACGCTTTCTTGATCGTACACGCTCCAACCGAATCGCTTCGTCTTCAAGCCTAGTTGCAATTCATTTGCATTGAGCTTGTCGGGCATTTGTTTCAGACGGTAACCGAGCCGGCGAACAGCTTCCACTTCAAATCCTTCTTTTCTTAAATCCTCGATATGTTTCCAAACCGCTGTTCGAGAACAACCGAGTTGCTCGCTAATTTTTTGCCCAGACAAAAACGTATCGCCTGCTTCTGTAAATAATTTTAACAGTTGTTTTCTCGTTTCAGATTGCACACCGCCCACTCCTTTAGCTCCTCCTTCTCGTTTTCCACTTCGCCATGAAGCACGGCACGCTCTATTTTCCCGATCATTTCTGCTAACCATGGACCTGCTTTCCGCTCAAATAAAGCAAGCAAATCGTGACCGTTAATTGCTAATTGCTTTCGCTCGCGAATCGGCAATGCTTCCCATCGTTTCAACAAATGCTGCACGTGCGGCTCACCACCGTGAAGCACCGCGCGTAGACGCTCGATATGTGGAATGTATCGCCCGTACTCATACAAAGCATCCGTTGTCCAGTCATGAAGCGAATGAATACGTTCAAGCGCTTCTAAACAAATCGAAACATCACGAATGAGATGATTGGATAATTTCCATTTTTTCAATCCTTGGCTATCGAGACGAGCGACGTATGCAAATCGCGCCCACGCCTCGATACGATGGACGGGGACGAGCGAATATGCGGCTAGTTGAGCAAGCTCCTTCTTTTTTGTCGCAAGCTCTGGCAAGTAAGAAAACAAATTCGTTTCGACTAGAAGCTCTATCGCCTTTGACACAAATGAACCGAGCAACAGTTTTTCAAACTCAACTGCGATGCGTTCAACAGCGATATGTTGCAATAAATGGCCGTACTGCACGATCGCCTGTTTTGTTTCGGCGGATAAAGAAAATCCGAGCTGGCTAACGAATCGGAGCGCTCGCATCATGCGTAAAGCATCTTCGCTAAATCGTTCGCGAGCATCGCCAACCGTTTCAATAATACGATCGTTTAACGCCTCCATTCCACCGAACGGATCGATCATGTCACCATGTTCATTCATGGCGATAGCGTTGATTGTAAAATCACGCCGCTGTAAGTCTTCATAAAGAGAACGGACAAACGTGACGTCTTTCGGCCTTCGATAGTCTTCGTACCGCCCTTCTTTTCGAAAAGTCGTCACCTCATACGACACACCGCGTTCAATGACCATGACCGTTCCGTGCGCAATGCCGACAGGAACTGTTTTTGGAAAGATGGACATAACTTCATGCGGATGAGCTGACGTGGCAATATCAATATCTCCGATCGGCCGCTTTAATAAATAGTCACGCACCGCCCCACCGACAAAATACGCTTCATGTCCGTGACGTTTTAATGTTTCGATAACGGGGAGCGCCTGGCGAAATTGTTCGTTCATCATTCATCCCCTTTAAGTTGAAAATAAATTTGTTCATATTGTGCCACAATTCGCTCAGAATAAAATTTTTCATACACCGTCTCATACGCCTTGTGTCCCATCGCTTCGCGAACACTTTCATCCGTCAATAAACGAACGACTTGACGCGCTGCACCTTCTACATCACCTAGTTCGCATAAAAAGCCGTTTTTTCCATCTTCAATGACTTCAGGAATACCGCCGATCGCCGTTCCTACACAAGGCACGCCACAAGCCATCGCTTCAAGTAAGACGAGTCCAAAACTTTCTTTTTCTGATAGCAACAATTTTACATCGCTAATCGAATATAAGTCCGCCAAGTTTTCTTGCTTGCCTAAAAAGCGCACATGATCGCATAAATTGAGTTGTTTCACTAGACGACAGACAACCGTCATCTTCGGTCCATCACCAACGAGAAGTAATTTTGCACGCACTTGTTTGACAACGAGAGCAAACGTGCGAACGACATCGCATACCCGCTTTACTTTACGAAAATTCGACACGTGAATAACTACTTTTTCGTGCGGAGCGATGCCGTATTGGCGACGAAGCTCATCGTTTCGTCGTTTACTGTATACGCGTTCATCAACAAAGTTATACACCGTTTGAATGGTCTTTTGCACGTCTAGTAGCTCATACGTCTGCGCTGCTAATGCGTTTGACACGGCTGTGACGACATCTGACTGTTCAATGCCAAATTTAATCAAGTCGCTTAATGACGGATCGTATCCAAGAACAGTAATGTCTGTACCATGTAATGTCGTCACAATTTTCAAATGTTCACCGACCATTTGCTTTGCTAAAAAGGCACAAAGAGCATGCGGAACAGCGTAATGTGCATGAATGATGTCAAGATGTTCACGCTTAGCGACTTCTGCAATTTTACTAGCTAATGCCAAATCATACGGCGGGTATTGAAATACCGAATACGGGTTTACCGTTACCTCATGATAATAAATGTTTGGATACACTTTATTCAGTCGGAACGGAATGCTCGATGAAATAAAGTGTATATCATGTCCGCGTTCGGCAAGCATTTTTCCTAATTCCGTCGCAACGACTCCTGAGCCGCCGACCGACGGATAGCAAACAATTCCTATTTTCAGCTTCATCGTTCTTCCCCTAACAAATCGTGTGCAAGTATAAGTGGTTTTTTCGAAATAAATCCTTCCGCAAACGATACCCCGACTTCTTTTCCGAGCAATCGCTCACGGCTTTCAACGGTTTCAATATAGCCGTTCGTCAACGGTGTGTCAACCGAATCGCTCATTCGTTGAAACTGGCTTTCGTATGCACGCAAACTCGCTAATTTTTTATCGATCGTATCGCTAATATCTATGACGAAGTGTGGGCGATGAAATCCGTTAATCATATAAAAATAAACAGCATGCACGCGATGCGGAGGTAGCTTTCGGCCATCTTCATATCGGCGAATAGCGGCAGAAAACAACGCTTCTTCCACCAACCTCGCGCATTGTCCGTGATCTGGATGACGATCTTCCCAATATGGGGCAAACACAATTTTTGGCCGGTACGTACGAATAACTGTCACAATGGGGTCGATATGATCCTTTTGAATCACTAGTCCACGATCAGGAAGTTTTAGCTGGATGCGCGTACGAACGCCAAGAATATCAGCTGCTCGTTTCGCTTCTTGTTGACGAGTATGTATCGTTCCGTTCGACGATAATTCCGCAAGCGTCAAATCGCATATCCCGATGTCATACCCTTGTTGAGCGTATTTCGCAATTGTTCCACCCATTCCGATTTCCACATCATCGGGATGAGCCCCAAACGCTAACATATGCATTATGCATTTCCTCGCTTCACAATATTTCGCCACGCAAAATCGCCACGCTCTAAACCGTGTATAAGCACCTCAGCCGTTCCCATATTTGTCGCTAACGGAATGGCATAGACATCACAGAGACGAATAAGGGCGCTGACATCTGGTTCATGCGGTTGCGCTGTCAGTGGGTCGCGGAAAAAAATAACCATATCCATGTCGTTATTCGCAATCATCGCTCCTATTTGTTGGTCACCACCGAGTGGACCGGATTGAAAGCGGTGAACCGAAAGCCCTGTTGCCTCTTGAATACGCAATCCCGTCGTTCCAGTCGCATATAACTCGTGAACAGCCAAAACGTGTTGATAGGCAGTTACAAACTGGATCATCTCTTCTTTTTTCTTGTCGTGCGCAATTAACGCTATTTTCATCAGCAACGCCTCCTTATTCAATTAAATGCTCTAATCCATATACGAGCGTTTCTAGTTTCATTACTGTTTCAACAGAAAAGCGAACGCCCGACATGAACGATGCGCGGTTAAACGAATCGTGACGAATTGTCAACGTTTGTCCATCGCCGCCAAAAATGACTTCTTGATGCGCCACAAGCCCCGGCAAGCGAACGCTATGAATACGCATGCCATCATATAGCGCACCGCGAGCACCTTCGATCGTCTCTTTTTCAGCTGGATGCCCTTGCATGAATGAAGAACGGACTTGTTGAATAAGCTGAGCCGTTTTTAATGCTGTACCTGATGGGGCATCAAGCTTTTGATCGTGGTGAAGCTCAATGATTTCTGCATGTGGAAAATATTTTGCCGCCATTTGTGCAAATTTCATCATTAAAATCGCACCTATGGCAAAGTTTGGAGCAATGATCGCACCTATTTTTTTCTCTTCAGCTATTTGTGTTAAACGAGCTAAATCGTCGTCTGTAAATCCTGTCGTGCCAACAACAGGGCGAACACCGTAGCGCAATGCGACTTCCGCGTGACGTTTTCCGACTTCCGGCGTCGTTAAATCAATTAGCACATCCGCTTGCACTGTTTGCAAACATCGTTCTAAATCAGTAAAAATTGGGGTGTCGATGGCAGGAAAAACGTCCAGTTCAGCTAACGTTTTTCCTTCATTCACTCGGTCGACGACGGCGACGAGGCTAAAATGTTCTGTACGATGAACGAGAGAGACAGCTTCGCGTCCCATTCGTCCACGTGGTCCAGCGATAACAACTCGAATCATTGTTCCTCTTCCTTTCTTGTCCAACGATCGCGATCTCGCGTTTGAAATTTGTGCATGACCGCATCATGCGCTTCTTGTAAATCGATATGTAACGAATTGGCCATACATATAAGAACAAACAATACATCTCCTAGTTCTTCTTGAATCGTTTTTTCTTGTTCCGTTTTCTTTTTCGGCTTCTCTCCGTAATAATGGTTTACTTCACGAGCTAATTCACCTAATTCTTCCGTTAAACGAGCAAGCATCGCCAATGGGCTAAAATACCCTTCTTTAAACTGTCCAATATACGCGTCGACTTCTTGTTGCATTTGGCGCATCGTTTTCTCCATTACTTTCACCTCTTACATTCATGTTAGCTAAAAGTGGGACATTTGACAAATGTTTTTGACGGACATCATGACATTCCTCTATAATAAAAAACGCAGTCATACTTAAGAGGTGAAGATCATGAAGCTAAAAAACGTTGCATTCATTTTGCTAGGTTCGGCTATTTTTGCATTCGGACTCGTCCATTTTAATATGGAAAATAAATTAGCAGAAGGTGGGTTCACAGGCATCACCCTTCTTTTGTACTTTATGTTTGGCATTGATCCTTCTATTTCCAACTTGATATTGAACGTCCCTCTCTTTTTTATTGGATGGAAATTGCTTGGACGTACGACGTTCTTTTATACCATTCTCGGAACCGTTAGTTTATCTGTATTCCTTTGGGTTTTTCAACGATACGGGTTTCATATTCCACTCAACAATGACTTGACGTTAGCTGCGTTATTTGCGGGGGTTTTTATCGGAGTAGGCCTCGGTATTATTTTTCGATATGGAGGAACAACAGGTGGTGTCGACATTATTGCCCGCCTCGTCTACAAATATAAAGGTGTCAGCATGGGAAAAACGATGTTTCTCTTTGACTCGTGCGTCATTTTCCTTTCTTTGCTCACATATTTGCCATATCGCGAAGGAATGTATACGCTTGTTGCGGTATTTGTCGGTGCGCGCGTCATCGACTTTTTGCAAGAAGGAGCGTACGCGGCAAAAGGAGCAACGATTATTTCCGAAAAAAGCGATTTAATTTCGGAAAAAATTATGACAGAGATGGAGCGAGGAGTAACCATTTTAAAGGGAATTGGCTCATATACAAAGCGGGAACGGGATGTGTTATATTGCGTTGTTGCGAAAAACGAATTATCCCGTTTAAAATCGATTATTACGTCCGTCGATCCATATGCATTCGTTGCGATTAGCGATGTGCATGATGTGCATGGTGAAGGGTTTACGCTCGATGAAAATAAACAGCCGCTGCATGAATAAAAGCGTCCGATGCTGGACGCTTTTATTGTTTATCTCGTACCATTTTTCTTTCCTTTTCTCCGCGGTATTTCCGCCAACCAACGTACGTTAACGTCATAATAATCATTCCACCAATTGACGTCATCACCCACCAGAGCGACGGAAGCGCTGTCTCTCTTTTTCCATCAGCAAATAATGCTTGTAAGTCTTCTTCCATTTGACGCAACTCTTTCATTCGCTCCGTTGCATGCAATTGCCGAAAAGCAGGCGCTTCCAAAAGAGAAATGTGAGCAGATACACGCTGCACTTGTTCGCGATCCGCGTTAATTTTTACGCTCGGTTCAATGAGTTGATATCGCTGTAAAAACTGATGGAAAGCTTGTTGAAACGATTGCTCGTCTTCTTGTTCCATCGCTTGTTTCATTTTTTCGAACGCGGACATGACAGCGAACTTCATTTCTTTCCAAAGCGGTTGATGTTTCGCCTGAACTGCATCGACCGCGAGACGAAATTGCGTCAGCTGGTTGACCCGTTGTTCCATCGGCACACTCGATGCACTTACCGCTTTTAATGCTTCTTCATGCGTAGCTGTTAACACATATATGACATCCATCGAATGAATGTCTTCACGAAATAACGTAAATTGTTGTTCGAAATATTCCAACAGTTGCTTCGCTTCTTGTAAGCGGGCATTTTTTGTTAACTGAAGCGCTTCATCAGAAATTTGATCAAGTTTGTCCCATTCATGCCCTGTTGCATATGCTGCATACGGAAATAAGTAAATGATGATAAACATCATGACGAGTCGAATGCGCATCTCCTTGTCCCTCCTTACGATCTTACTATTGAATATATGACCGCAAAAAGAGACATAGACCACGATTTATCGTCGACGCGAAAAAATGTACGCAATAGCTATCGAAAAGATGCTTAACCAAAACGTAAAATACCCAATTTGTAGCGTATATTGCGATAACATCCGATATTGCGGCATCATGCCAAACACGTAATCAATGACATCGTTATGTAACGTCCAAATCGCAGCAATGACAACGTGAATAAAAGACATGCGGTAATGCGGGGCATACAATAATGCTTGCACGGCCATCGCTCCGTGGGATACAACGAGCATCCATCCTGCCCAACCGAGCTGCCCTGTGATAACAAATACAAGCATATTCATCACAACAGCCCAAATGCCGTATTTGACGAGCGTAACAACCGCTAACGCTTCCATCAGCGGCCAATGTGTATGACGAAGCCATGCCATTAAAACAAAAACAAAAAATAAGCTTGCTGTTGGACTATCAGGGACAAACGGAAGAAAAATCGTTGGCGTTTCCGCTAGTTGCGGTCCATACCATATATACCCGTAAATCGTACCGATGATATTGACAATGAGCAGTAGTGTAAGAAACGAGCGATGCATCAACCATCCACGTATGTATAGCATGATGTTACCTCCCACATGTACAAAAAAGCTGACTGATGTTCAGTCAGCTTCCATAAATTATTCTGCTTTTAAACCTGCGACGAACTCTGCAAGTTTTTGTAACTCCTCATCTGTTCCTTTGAAAATGCCGCCTGGCATGCCGCCTTGACCATTTTTCGCAATGTTAGCAATTTCTTCAGCGGACAAACCTGTGCCGACAAGCGACGGTGCAGCTGGACCGCCTTGTAAATTTTCACCGTGGCATGTTAAACATGTGTTTGCTTCTAAAATTTTATATCCTTCTGCATTTTTGTCAATTTCTACTTCCGCGCGAATTTTTCCTTGCTCAGCAGCTGCCTCCCAATCGTGTGTGACGACAGATTCCCATGTTAAGAAAATGATTGCAGCTAACGTAAGCAACATCATACCGACAGCAACTGGACGCTTCGATGGACGACGCTCCGGACCGCGATCTAAAAACGGCGCAAGTAATAACGCTCCAAATGCGAGACCAGGAATAATAATTGCTCCGACAACTGTATATGGACCAGATGCAAACGAGTATTTCAATAGCTGGTACAAAAATAAGAAATACCAGTCTGGAAGCGGAATGTAGCTTGTATCTGTCGGATCCGCAATTCGCTCAAGCGGCGACGGATGCGCAACGGTTAAACATAAAAATCCGATTAAAAAGACAGCTCCGACCATCCATTCTTTTAATAAGAAGTTTGGCCAAAACGCCTCCGTTTTCCCCGGATATTCGGAATAGTCTTTCGGAATGTTCGGCTTGCGCACAGCAGATACGCGCGAGTCGCCGACAAATTTCATTCCTTTTCCGCGATGCATAGCGTTCCCTCCCTTATGCTAAATTTTACAGTGGACCAGAAATTCCTTGCTTCCGAATCATTAAGAAGTGTGCAGCCATCAGTCCTAATAGTGCTGCTGGCAAGAAAAATACGTGAATCGCAAAGAAACGCGTCAACGTTTGAGCACCAACAATTTCGTGATGGCCCGCTAACAACGTTTTAATTGCCGGACCAATAACAGGCGTCGCTTCTGCAATTTGCAATCCTACTTTTGTAGCAAAAAGAGCTTTCATGTCCCATGGTAATAAATAACCTGTGAAGCCAAGTCCCATCATGACCATGAAAATAAGAACACCAACGATCCAGTTCAATTCACGCGGTTTTTTGTAAGCCCCTTGGAAAAATACGCGCAACGTATGTAAAAACATCATCACAATGACAAGGCTAGCTCCCCAGTGATGCATACCGCGCACAATTTGTCCAAATGCTACTTCGTTTTGCAAGTAATAAACAGATTCCCAAGCGTTTTTAATGTCTGGTACGTAATACATCGTCAAAAACATACCAGATAAAATTTGGATGACTGTCACGAAAAACGTTAAGCCACCAAAGCAGTAAACAAACGCCGAAAAGTGATGCGCAGGGTTTACGTGCTCTGGCACTTCATGATCTGCGATATCGCGCCACAAAGGCGTAATATCTAGCCGTTCGTCAACCCAATCGTAAATCTTATTAAGCATGTATTACGCCTCCCCTCGTGGTTTCGCTTTACCTAAGTACAACGTGCCATCTTTTATTTCGTATTCATAACGGTCTAATGGAGCTGGCGGTGGCGTGTTTGGCACGTTCGTTCCATCCTTTTCGTATAGCCCGTAGTGGCAAGGACAGAAGAAACGGTTTGGATTACTTTTTTCACCGTTCCAGTTCACCGTACAGCCAAGATGTTTACAGATCGGCGATAGCGCAACGATATCTCCGTTTTCATCTTTAAATACCCATGCAGATCTTGGCTCTTCTGATTCGTACCACGCATCTTTTACTTTTACTTTAAAGTCGAAGCGCTGTGGCTCTGTCGTAATGTCTTTCACTTGGGCAACAGCAACCATATCTTGCCCAGCTTCTTCTTTTAAAATCGGATCCAAGGCGAAGCGTACCATTGGTGACAAAATGCCTGCTGCCATAAATCCGCCTACACCTGTTAGCGTGTAGTTTAAAAACTGCCGTCTTGACACGCGATGCTTTTTCTCGCTCATCGTTTTCCCCCCTCTATACGAAGTTAAGTCCATCCGGACGAATTGTTATAACACATATATAAAACTAGGACAACCTAATGATATATCATGTTTCCATCAAGGTCAATATAATGATAGTGTAAACGCTATCTAATTTTTTAACGTCCATTTTGTCACTAACACATCCATCACTTGTTCGACTTGTTGACGCACAATTTTTTGCTTATACGATTCATCGACATGTTCAAGCGGGAGCGCTGGAACGTAAACGAATGTCTCATCCGCAACATCGGCGTGTGACGTAAGAAAACATATGTGTTGAAAGCCTAATGTTTTAAGCATGTTTGTCCACTCTCGTACGCGCGATGGCACGTGCTCGTGTACAAAGTATGTTAGCGGCGGAAATAGCATCACCCTTCCTTTAAATTGACGCTCTACATCATTCGCAATGAGCAACGTATGCTCGCCCATTTCAGCAAACGCTTTCATATTTGTGCTACCGATCGGTATGCACGGAATAAGTGCAGTGTCCACATACTCCTTCGCTTGCTCATACATGTCCACATCTTTTGCTGTCCATTTCATTGAAATCACTCCTTATGTTTCCATCTTACACGAAATGCATATGTATTTTTTTGAACATTTTGTGACATTTGCATAAAAACGAGAAAACGTTGCGAAACGGAAAAGTTATCGCAACGTTTTTAGCCGCTCTGTCAGCTCACGAAACCTTTTCTCATCTTGACGGTCGAGAGCATCATCGATGAGGCGCATAATTTTTTGCCGTTGAAAGCGATGAATGGCCTCCGCTAGTACATGCTCAGCAACTTGCTCGTCTTGCTTGTTCGTTTTCTTCGGCATATATGGGTTTTCTTCGAGCACCGCCACGTACTGCGGTGAATGAAATGCCCCACGAAAATTGAGCTGAATGTAAATATCTTCGTCACGATTTAAACGAATATCATGAAATGATTTTTCCGCATCCGTCGTGACGACATTTTGCTTATAAAACCGAAATGGCACATCATCAACGCAATGAGTTGACATCATCATGCCGCGCGGACAATATTCAGCATGTTCTACAAAGTGCACTTTTTCCATGAGCGCATCGTGGCTTAACAAATAGTTTAAAATCCAAACACATTCGCGCCGCTTTAATTGATAATTGTTTAAAAACCAGCGAACAAACTCTTTTTTCTCTCGGACAGAAACCATTCCCTTCCCCCCTTGCATCCGAATGACAACTTCATTCAAACTGCAACATCATATGGGCAACCTCTTCGTTCGTCGGATCGATGCGCAATAGTTGTTCAAATATAGCCTTCGCTCTGTCTCTTCTCCCCTCCTCAAATAAAAAATAGCCAAAATCATATAAAAAGTTTGGATCTTCTTTAAAAAAAGTATATGCCTCTTCATAATGATTTAATGCCTCATCATATATTTCAAGCTTTTGTTTCGCCTTAGCGAGCTCCCATTCAAATTGTGGATCGTATTCACCTTGATCAATGGCTTGTTGAATCGCGCGAACGACATCTTCGTAACGTTCCTCATGAAACAGTAAGCTCGTTTGAACAAATAGCGCTTCTAAATAACCGGGATCAATATCCAATGCTTGTTCAATGTACTCAAGCGCTTCTTCCCGCTTTCCTAGCTTTAACGCTATTTTTCCAGCATAAAGAAGCAATTCTTTATTCCATTCATCAATTGTTAATCCTTCTTTTGCTATTTCGTAACTTTGTTGTATATCTCCTTCTTGTTCATACGATTTTGCTAAAAATAAATAGAGCGGCACGTACTCACGATCGAGCGCTTTTAACTCGCTTAATTTCGTAATTGCCGTTTTATATGCTTCCGCTTGATATGCAGTAAATCCGTATTGAAATAATGTATGGGCATCGAAACGTTCATTTAATGCTTCTTCGTAATAAGCTAGTGCTTGCTCAAATTCACCAAGCAGGCTGTATGCTTCCGCGATGCGTTGGGCGATGATCGTACCGGCAATTGTTTTTGTATTGTTTATGATCCGTTCATAATATGGCAAACTTTTTTGATATTGGCCTGTCGTAAAATATAGCTCAGCTAATGCAAATTGAACAAGTGGTTCATTCGGCATTTTTTCATACGCTTTTAACAACTTTCGTTCACTTACTTCATCTAATCCTTGCATTTGATAAAGGTCGGCCATTAATAAGCATGCTCTTACATAGTAAGGGTCATCTTCTTCGATATCGATTAGCAATTCAAGCGCTTCCTCGTCCTTATCCATTTCTGTATATATTTCTGCTAAAAACAGTTGCAGTTCACGTTCGTCCGGATAACGTGTGAGCAACATACAAACGAGCGACTCCGCCTCTTCTAACAATCCCCAAGAAAATAGTTGATCAGCTAACATATATCGTTCTTCATCGCTTCCGTGTTGCTTCACTTGTTCAGCAAGCGCTAGCGCGCGCTCCACATCACCTTGTTCAACGAGTTGAACAATTTGATTTAATTTTTCCATAAATCTCACCCTTATCATTCATATCATCACACTTTATCATACCATCGAACGAATAAGCATGCAAAAAAAGAAGCTGATCCTCGTTAGAATCAGCTTTGCAACATGCGGAGATGGTCGAAAAATGTCGGATATGACACTGCAATGGCTTCCGGACGTTGTAAAGTCACATTTCCTTTTGCCACACACGCTGCGATCGCTAACATCATCCCGATGCGATGGTCACCATAGCTATCGACAATCACATCGTTCGCATGAAGCGGCGTTTTTCCATGAATCATCATTCCGTCTTCCGTCGCCTCGATATGAGCGCCAAGCTTGCGCAATTCGGACACGACTGTCGCAATGCGATCTGTTTCTTTTACTCTTAATTCGCTCGCATCTGTAATCACTGTCGTTCCCTCTGCTTGTGTGGCTAAAAGGGCAATGATAGGAATTTCGTCGATTAATCGTGGAATGATATCGCCGCCAATATGCGTTGCTTTTAACGTTGATGTCCGTACGGTCAGATCAGCTACCGGTTCGCTGTCTTCGTTGCGAATGTTTTCGATCGTAATATCGGCTCCCATTTTCATTAATATATCAATAATACCTGTGCGCGTCGGATTAATTCCAACATGCTTCAACGTAATTTCACTATTTGGAACAATCGCTCCAGCTACTAAAAAGAAAGCGGCAGAAGAAATGTCGCCCGGCACTTCTACATCGATGGCTCGAAGCGTTTGCCGCCCGATGACTGAAACGGTTAATCCGTCCACATGCACGTCCGCGCCGAATGCGCGCAACATTCGTTCGGTATGATCGCGGGATTGATGCGGCTCGGTAACAGTCGTTTTTCCTTCTGCATGTAAACCTGCAAGCAAAATGGCCGATTTCACTTGAGCGCTCGCAACAGGTGAATAATATGTCACCGGCTGCAATTGACCACCGCGGATCGCTAACGGTGTATAGCGTCCTTGCTCTCGTCCGTCGATGCGTGCCCCCATTTGCTTAAGCGGGTTCGTCACACGATCCATCGGCCGCTTAGCAATTGAATCGTCCCCTATTAAACAAGCGTGAAACGGGCAGGCCGCTAAAATGCCTAGCAATAAACGGGTAGTCGTCCCTGAATTCCCGACGTTTAATATATGTGTCGGTTCTTTTAAACCTTCAATTCCTTTCCCTTCTACAATGACTTCATTTCCATTTTGTGCAATGTCCACACCCATTTTGCGAAAACAATCAATCGTACTTAAGCAATCTTCGCCTGTTAAAAAATTCGTTACACGCGTCGTTCCTTTCGCAAGCGCTCCAAACATGACAGCACGGTGAGAAATCGACTTATCTCCCGGAACAGCGATCTCTCCTCGCAATGCATGTACGTTTGTTTGCAATTTCACTTCTCTCACCTCTTTTACACAACATACGTTTCATAGTTCGTATTCGCTTCAATGCAACGTTTTGCTCTTTGACGGTCATCTTCCGTTTGGAAACTTAAACGAAGCACCCCGTAAATATCTTCACGCGTTTCAATAATGCGAATATTTGTAATGCTAATGCGCTCTTTTGCTAAATAACCTGTGATTTCAGAAATAACCCCCGGATAGTCTGGCACATCCACATATAAATCGTAAAAAGAAGGGATCGCTCCTTTTGTGCGCACAGGCAAGCCGTCCCGAAACTGTTTTGCTTCATGAAAATATTGATAAAGACGCTCGCTATCACCGTCAGCAACGTACGTACGAATTTTTTTCATTTCTTCTAACCAACGATCAAACAATTGTAACAATTCTTCTTTGTTATGTATGAAAATATCGCGCCACATTTCCGGATTGCTAGAAGCAATACGCGTAATGTCACGGAATCCTCCCGCGGCTAATCGACTGACAAGCTCATCTTCTCGTTCGTACTGTTGTGCTTGATGTACGAGGCTTGCTGCAATGATGTGCGGGAAATGGCTGATGACCCCAGCAATTCGGTCATGCTCTTTCGGTGTTAATGTAACAAAGTGAGCTTTCGTTCCCTCAAGCCACTGTTTTAATCGCATAACGTCTTCTTCTTTCACATGTTTTGTTGGCGTTAAAATATAAAATGCATTTTCAAACAAATGCGCACGCGCAGCTACAACACCGCTCTTATGAGAGCCCGCCATCGGATGCCCGCCGATAAACGCGATCCCTTTTTCTAATAACGGCATCGCTTGCTTGAC
Organism: Anoxybacillus sp.; assembly: GCF_036834105.1. NCBI lineage: Bacteria > Bacillati > Bacillota > Bacilli > Caryophanales > Anoxybacillaceae > Anoxybacillus > Anoxybacillus sp. The sequence goes on from NZ_DAITON010000013.1 coordinate 24,531, forward strand.
GATACGCTCTTTCGTGCTTCCTACATCTGTAACGATGACGTGAGGGCGTAAAGAAAGCTCGAGCAGTTCGCAAAGCAATTGTTCTGTTTGGACAACCGGGGCGGCAAGCACGATTACATCCGCCTCTTGTGCTGCATGAGCAAACGAAGGCACCACTTCATCAATGACGCCGAGCGAACGCGCCAAACGCAACGATTCGCTCGACACATCATATCCAAAAATTTTCGCATCGTTATGGGCGCGCTTCATCGCAAGCGCGATTGAACCGCCAATTAAACCTAAACCGGCAATTAAAATGTTCCCCCGCAAAAACGCTCCCTTCTTTCTTTCAACATGTTTGTTAAAGCATGAATAATCGCTTCATTTTGTTCTGGAGACCCTATTGTGATGCGCACAGCTGTCGGAAAGCCAAGAGCGCATCCGGAGCGGACAATGATGCCACGCTGAAGCAAGTACGTAAACACTTCATCACCACTAAATCCAAAATCAATTAAGATGAAATTTCCTTCAGACTTGTAGTAACGCAAACCGTGTTGATCGCAAAAAGCGTAAAATTGGTTTAATCCTTGTTTATTTTTTTGGACACATTGTTGAATAAATGGTTGATCGTTTAATGCTGCCAAGGCTGCGACTTGCGCAAGACGCGATGTATTAAATGGCTCGCGAGCTGGCTCGATCGCTCGTAAAACATGCTCGTGTGCCACGCCATATCCGATGCGAAGTGCCGCTAGTCCATACGCTTTCGAAAACGTGCGCAAAATCATTATATTTTCATATTGTTGGAGTAAAGCGACCGTATTTGGGTAATCTTCCGCTTGCACGTACTCATAATACGCTTCGTCAATCACGACGAGCACATGTTTCGGCACGTTGGCTAAAAACGAGCGCAAAGCAGCGTCATTCACATACGTACCTGTCGGATTGTTTGGGCTACAAATCCAAACAACGCGCGTATTGTCATCGATCGCCTCAAGCATTGCGTCGAGATGATGATGTCCGTCTCGGAGAGGAATCTCGCGCACTTCTGCCCCCTCAATGATCGCGTTGTGGCGGTATTGTGGAAACGTCGGTGTAGCCATAACGGTATTCGTCCCTTTTTGCAAAAATGCGCGACAAATGATCTGAACGACCTCATCTGAGCCGTTCCCGAAAATAAGTTGCTTTTCCTCGACTTCCAAATGGGCAGCGAGCACCTCACGCAGCGACCGACTATATCCGTCAGGATATAACGCTAAATGATCTAATTCACTAACGATCGCGTCGTGAACAAGCGGTGAACATCCGTACGGATTTTCATTTGATGCAAGCTTAATCACCGTTTCTAGTCCATATTCCTTTTTCACTTCTTCAATCGGTTTGCCCGGTTGGTACGGTTTTAGTTGTTGTAATTGTTGTTTCACTTCCATTATTACCCACCCTTTTCAATGGTTCAATGAGCGCAGCGACATATTGCGAGAAAGAGATGAGCGCATGTTGACGTGTATCGACATCGTTTAATTCGTCTTGAAGCTGTTCGATTTTCTGTACGATCGCGCTCCCAATGACGATGCCATCGCATACATGTTGAAGTTGCTCCACTTGTTGAGCGGTCGAAATGCCGAATCCGACAACGACAGGAACGCGACTATATAACTTTACTTGTTGCAAAAATTCGTGCAATTCCGCCGGCAATGAGTCCCGAATACCCGTTACACCTAACGATGATACGCAATATAAAAACGATTTCGCTTGTGATGCAATCATTTCAATACGTTCATGCGACGTCGGAGCGACGAGCGAAATGTACGGGATGTCATATGCGTCACCTAGCATTCTCATATGTTCGCTTTCTTCAAACGGCAAATCGGGAATGAGCACGCCGCTCGCCCCGTTTTGTTGCGCTAAAGCAAAAAAGCGTTCTTCTCCTAATTGTAACACAGGATTATAATACGTAAAGACAATAATCGGAATTTTTACACCTTTTTTTCGCATGCGCCCGATAAGTTCAAGTGCCGTTGTCAACGTCATTCCTTGTTTTAACGCTCGGCTCGCTGCTCGCTGAATAATTGGCCCATCTGCAAGCGGATCAGAGTAAGGAACGCCGAGCTCTAATATCGTCGCACCTGCTTGTTCAAGAGCAACCGCTAAATCAATCGTTACTTCCTCAGACGGATCACCTGCAACGATAAACGGAACAAAATGTTTCATCTCGGCTCACTCCCTTCTAAGTAGTTCATTACCGTTTGCACATCTTTATCGCCTCTTCCTGATAAGCAAACAAGAACGATGTCATCCGATGAGCGAAGGGAAGCAATTTGAAACGCTTTGGCGAGCGCATGCGCCGACTCGATGGCAGGGATGATCCCTTCTGCTTCTGCGGTCATTTGCAGCGCGTTGATCGCTTCTTCATCCGTTACACTTTCATAGCGGACACGACCGATTGTAGCTAAATATGCGTGCTCCGGTCCAACACCCGGGTAATCCAACCCTGCTGAAATAGAGTACGGTTCCATAATTTGACCGTGTTCATCTTGCAATACATATGTGAGCGAGCCGTGAATGACGCCTTTTGTCCCTTTTGTTATCGTTGCGGCATGTTCAGTCGTATGCACGCCTTTTCCTGCCGCTTCGACACCAATACATTCGACGTCATCATCTAAAAACGGATGAAACATGCCGATGGCATTGCTGCCGCCGCCAACACATGCGATAATCACGTCTGGAAGTTTTCCTTCTACTTTCAACATTTGCTCGCGCGCTTCTTCGCCAATCACGCGTTGAAATTCGCGCACCATCATCGGATACGGATGCGGACCCACAACAGATCCAATCATATAAAAATGGTCATCACAATGCTCGACCCAATAGCGAATTGCTTCATTTGTCGCATCTTTGAGCGTTCGATTGCCGCTCGTTACCGGAATGACTTGCGCGCCAAGCAATTTCATACGAAAGACGTTTAATGCTTGCCGTTTTACGTCTTCTTCGCCCATAAACACTTTACATTCCATGCCGAAACGAGCGGCAACGGTAGCCGCAGCTACACCGTGCTGACCTGCACCTGTTTCAGCAATAATTTTTCGTTTTCCCATTCGTCTCGCTAACAACGCTTGACCGATGGCGTTGTTAATTTTATGGGCGCCTGTATGGTTCAAGTCTTCGCGTTTAAAGTACATTTTCGCCCCGCCTAATCGTTCTGTCAAGTTTTTTGCAAACGTTAAAGCGGTCGGACGTCCTGAATATTCATATAAATGATGCATATATTCGGCATGAAACGAAGGGTCAGTCAGCGCTTTATGCCATTCGCGTTCCATATCGGCTAACGGGCGCATCAATGTTTCCGGAACAAACTTTCCACCGAACGTTCCAAAACGACCACGTTCATTCGGTACTGTCAACATGTTTTCACCTTCTGTTCAATTTTTTTTATTTTTTGTTCACTTTTCCGCTCGTCTTCTTCAATTCCGCTGCTTATATCTATGCCAAACGGCTCATACGCTAGCAGCTGTTCGACGTTCTCCGGAGTAATCCCCCCTGCAATAAAACAAGGAACATGCTGCCGTTTCGCCTCTTCGATATAACAAGGGACATGACGCCAATCAAACGAGACGCCCGTTCCTCCCCATGCTCCTTTTCGTCCGCTATCAATGACGAACCCGTCTGCAATTCCTTCCCACACACGCATATATATCCACGCCTCATGTGCATGGTGGATTACTTTCCAGACAGGGATTTGAAACGTTTGTTTCAACTGCTTCACCATTTGAACGCTTTCCATGCCGTGGCATTGAATAATCGATAAAGGCACGTGCTCGAGAACAGAAGCGACAGAAGCAATCGTTGGATGAACGAACACCCCAACTGTTTGTTTGTCACGAAGTTCGACAGACGCTAACCATCGACTGACGTCTTTCGGCTCGACCTTTCGCTTGCTTTCAGCAAACACGAATCCGATATAATGTGCCTCGCTTTTTGCGACGAGTTGTACATCATGAAACGAACGGTTGCCGCAATATTTTAAAACGGTCATACATCTCGCTCCCCAAACAATTCATAAATAGCTGCACGAACATCTTGTTTTCTCATCAACGCTTCACCGACGAGCATCGCATGAGCACCCGCTTGTTGTACTGTCCGAACATCATCGTACGTATGAATGCCGCTCTCACTTACAATAATGCAATCCGGTAAAAGCGGAACGATTTGTTTTGTCACATGAAGCGACGTATGAAACGTCGTTAAATCACGATTATTAATGCCGATCGCTTTCGGCGTGAACCGCTTTAAAATGTTCTCTACCGTCTGAGGGGCATGCACTTCTACTAAACATTGCAATCCTATTTCGTGCGCTTCTTCATATAATTCGTGTAAAAAGGACGGATCAAGCGCCTCACCGATGAGCAAAATCGCATCTGCGCCAATCCGAACGCTTTCTACAAGCTGTTTGCGGTCGATAATAAAGTCTTTACGTAAAATCGGTATATGAATATGCTGTTTCACTTTCGTCACGTATGATCGATGTCCCTTAAAATATTGTTCATCTGTTAACACCGATACGGCGTCAGCGCCCGCCTGTTCGTATGCACACGCAATATCGACGACGTTCATTTGTTGTCGAATGATTCCTTTCGATGGCGACGCTTTTTTCACTTCCGCAATCAATCCCAAAAAGCGATGCGGTTTGGCTAAAGCGTCATAAAATGAACGACGAGGAAGGTGTTCGCATGCCTCTGGCAATTGTAACGATGCCACTTCTTCCCTTTTTGTTCGCAAAATGTGTTCAAGCATACATTTCACCTCTCAAACGTTGTAAGTACGCATGCGCGCAACCTGTTTCAATCGCGTGTTTCGCCATGTTCACTCCATTTGCAATGTCGGGTGCGACACCGGCAACATACAGAGCAACACCTGCATTGAGCAAAACGACATTTGTTGCACTTTCGTTCGCACAACTTGCAAACACACGTTCAATGAGTTGGGCACTTTCACTTACGCTGCTGACGCATATATCCGATAAACAACCGCGAGATAATCCGACATCTTCAGGAACAATAACGCGTTGCAACAGCTGTCCATCTTTCAACTCAATTAACAATGTTTCTGAAGCGATGCTACATTCATCTAAACCGTCACTACTTGTGACAAACGCCGTATGTTCTGTTCCGATTCGTTGCAGCGCTTCCGCCATTTTTAATGCATCTTTTGCGTTATGCACCCCGATCACCTGTCTTGTTGGCTGAGCAGGGTTAACAAGCGGACCGAGCAAATTAAATACGGTGCGCATTTTTAAACTTTGGCGAACAGAAGCCACATGTTTCATCGCCTCGTGGTAAAATGGAGCGAATAAAAAAACGAGACGATAGTTTTGCAACGCTTGTTTTGCCTCTTCTTCTGTTTTCGGCATCGGGATGCGAAAATGTTCAATCACATTGGCGCTTCCGCTCGTAGAAGAAACAGCGCGGTTGCCATGCTTCGCCACCGCAACGCCAAGCGAGGCAATAAGCAAGGCGACAGCTGTCGAAATGTTAAACGTTCCTTTCCCATCTCCTCCTGTTCCGCACGTATCGATGACCGGTTCATCAAAAGAAACGGCGCGCATGCGTTGACGCATCGCTCGAATAAATCCGACAAGCTCATCGACCGTTTCACCGCGAAAACGCAACAAAGCTAGCATAGCAGCTACTTGCTTTTCATCCGCTTCTCCGCTCATCATTACATGCATCGCTTCATACGCTTCTCGTTCCGTCAACGTTTGTTGAGAAGCACATTTATGCAACAACTGTTCAAACACGTTGCTCCCCTCCTCGAAATACGCGTTCTGCTAGTTGAATTGCGTGAATTAAGGCGCTCGCCTTATTGCGCGTTTCTTTCCATTCCAATGCAGGTAGTGAATCAGCAACAACTCCTGCCCCCGCTTGTACGTATGCTACCCCTTGTTTTATTACGGCCGTACGAATGGCGATACATGAGTCAATGTTGCCATCAAAACCGATATATGCAATGGCGCCTGCATAAACGTTGCGCGCTGTCGGCTCTAGTTCTTGAATGATTTGCATCGCCCGAATTTTCGGTGCTCCGCTAACCGTTCCAGCAGGAAAAGCAGCAGTCAGCGCATCGAGCGGATGGACATCATCCCGAAGCATCCCTTTCACTTTGGAAATGAGATGCATGACGTGCGAAAACTTCCCAATTTGCATAAATTGCGTGGTGCGTACCGTCCCATACATAGCGACGCGCCCGATATCGTTGCGAGCTAAATCGACAAGCATATAATGTTCTGCACGCTCTTTCGGATCATGAAGCAAATCATGCATGAGAGCCTCATCCTCTTGTTCATTTTTCCCGCGTCGACGCGTGCCGGCGATCGGATCGATTTCAAGTTCCCGATTCCGCACTTGAATAAGCTTTTCTGGAGAGCTACCGATAATGTGTTCTTCACCAAACTTTAAATAAAATAAGTAAGGTGATGGATTTAATAAACGCAACAAACGATATAGTTCAAGTCCGTCAATCGACGTTTCAATAGCAAACCGTTGTGATAAAACGACTTGAAAAACATCCCCGCTTGCAATGTATGATTGAATGCGCTCAACCGCTTCGTAAAATGTTTTTTTATCCATATTTGAGCGCACACGATCAAACGAAACAGGGATGTGTCGTTCGAACATCATATGCGCCTGTTCATCACAACCGTGAACCATTTTGCGCGCCAACTTATCGATTTTTTGACAAGCAGCCTCGTATTTTTGAATGCACGTTTGCTCATCGTCTTTCTCGGTTAACCGAACATAATGAATGAGCAGCAATTCCTTTTTTACATGATCGAAAGCAAATAGTGTCTCACAAACGACAAAATGGACGATTTTCATTTGTAAATCGTTATAAGTATGATACGGAACTTTCTCAATAGAAGAAATAAAATCGTAGCTTATATAACCGACAGCTCCCCCACGAAACGGAACGTCCAATGCCAACGGCTGAACGTTTACATGTTGTTGCATAAACGCGAACGCTTCTTTCATCGTCGATGTGCATATAAGTGTGCGCTGCTGTTCTTTAACAAAAAACCGCTTTCCATCATCGCTTTCAATCGATATGAATGGCTGAATACCGATAAACGAATAGCGCGACCAAGGCGACATGTCGTCCCCACTTTCAAGCAAAAACGCAGCCTCATCACGTAAAGCCGTAAATAGTTGAATGGGCTGAAACGTGTCGGCAAAAAATCGCCTCACAATCGGAATCGTTCGAAATTGGGAAGCTGCCTGTAAAAATGCAGTTATATTCATGGTCGTTCTCCTTTCTTGGAGAATGAACACGAGGGGAAACAAAGAGGAAACAAAAAAGCCTAAAGACGGGCAGTCCTTAGGCGTACGTCACGTAACGATCCTCTGCTCCGCTCTCACTCATTCTCTACTCAACTCTTACTCTACTCAGCTAACTTACAAACCATCATATTATATTTCTGACTTTTTTGTCAACTGCAAATCTGGTCGAAGCTGGATCGCATCGCGCAAATATACATGTTGAATGTCTTGCTGTGCTCGCTTCGTATGTACGGTCATCATGACGCGAATACATTTCGGCAATGCTTGCGGCACGTTAATTTCGCGCATGCACATGACGGGGACGTACGTCCAACCGTCAAGATGACGCAGCGCTTTGGCGGGAAAGGTAGCGTTTAAATCATCGGTCATTGAAATCAACACGGATACGACATCTTCTGCACGAACATCATTTTGGCGTACCATTTCTACTAACAAACGTTTTGTTTCCGCTATAATTTCTTGCTCGTCATTATCGCTCACCGTCGTTGCTCCGCGAATCGCTCGAATCAACCTTGCCTCCCGTTACAGAAAACTTATAAGACTTTATAAGATAGCTAAAAATCTTATAAAGACCTATGTTTCTTTCCTTGTTCATCGCGCCCGATTTCGCCAAAGCTACTCTCGTTTGATATGGCGCTCCGAAGGCTTAAATTCCCCACTAACGTATGGGTACATATCAATAACCGCTTTACGTGCTAGGCTATTGATTTGCCATCATTGTGCCTGATATGCTTAAGCCTTCGATATG
>NZ_DAITON010000014.1:0-10082 GCF_036834105.1 Anoxybacillus sp.
ATCCACAAGTTATCCAGACAAAAGGGGAATAAGGGCGAGTATTCGCCCTTATCATTAGTTTACATAAATATATTATAGTAAATAAAATAGTTTGTATAACATGAAAAGAAAACGCACACGATAAATGGTGTACATTTCACTTCGATGAGGAGGATGACAAGATGAAACCAAATCATGATGATCGTCGCGATAATGTAGAAAAATTACAGGACATGGTACAAAACACGCTCGAAAATATCGAAAAGGCGGAAGAAACGATGGCGTTCGCTAGTCCAGAAGAACGTGAAAAAATTAAGGAGAAAAACGAGCGTCGTGAACAAGCGATTGAGGCAATGAGAGCAGAGATTAAAGACGAAGCGAGAGCGCGAGAAAGAGGATATGAATTGTAAAAAGCCGCATCTGTGCGGCTTTTTATATGCTATGTGACATTTTCTACTTTCCTCATATTTATGGTAAAATGAATATAAAGTATCGTTAAACTCGGAGAGTGAGAAAACATGATGATTTCACAGAAAGAGATTGAAGTTCGCTACGCAGAGACAGATCAAATGGGGGTTGTTTATCATGCGAACTATGTCATCTGGTTAGAAATTGGACGAGCTCATTTCATTCAACAGCTCGGTTTTCAATATGCTGATATGGAGAGAAGGGGAATTGTTTCCCCTGTTATTGATTTGCAAATTTCTTATAAAAAGCCGTTACGATATGGAGAAACAGCAACGATCAAAACATGGGTAGAATCATATGACGGCATTCGAGTCGTTTATGGATATGAAGTGTTAACGTCCAAAAACGAAATTGCTGCCACAGCCACTTCAAAACATGTTTGCGTGACGAGAGAGACATTTCAACCTGTTTTAATTAGAAAATATTTTCCTGATTGGCATGAAGCGTATGAACGAGCGAAAAAAAGATAAAAGCGGGATGCTCCCGCTTTTATTTGTGTGTAAATACTGGCTCGTTTTGTTTTTCGTCAAACTCAATATACAAATCACGGCCGTCAAAATACCAAGTATCGTTTTGTTCAATAAAGAAAGTGATCCCATCGATTTCTAATGTCACTGCAGCATCGATCGGTTTTTCCTTATGCACTCCTAAAGAAAACCCCTTCTGTACGGTGCTACAACCACCATATCGGGCAAAAAAGCGAACGAGGTCTCCTCGTTGCAGTTGAAGCTCTTCTTTATACCATTGAAATGCTTGATCACACATGTGTATATTCATTATGTTCACCATCCTTTATAAACAATTATAGAAGAACAAAAAACATTTTTCTATTTCGGATGCTTCATTCGAGAAAAAATAAAAAAGTAACTATACAAATGGTGGGAAAACATGTATCATTAATCCGTAATGAATGTGGAAGTGAAAGGAGTGACGGTTCCGTTATGAGCAGGGCGAGTACAAATGAACCAGAACCAGCAAGAATAGAGGAAGTAGCTTCGTTTTTTGGCGCTGGAACGTACTGCTCACAAACGAAACAGGCGCTCCAACGGCAAAAGAGCGGCGCTTACCTCTTGTAAATCAGATAGGGGGGTTACGCCATGATGAACATTTACTTATCAAATGAACAAGGAAAATTAGAAGAAATTCATGAACTAAAAAATGGTTGTTGGGTAAATCTTGTTTCCCCAACAGAAAGCGAAATTCGTTATATTGCAGAGCATCTCAATATTCCGATTGACTCGATTAAAGATGCGCTTGACGATGAAGAACGTTCACGTATTGAGAAAGAAGATAATCATGTACTCATCATTGTGGATATTCCGATTATTACGTATGATGAAGGAAACATTCCAACGTATGAAACGATTCCGATTGGAATGATTATTACAAATACATGTTTCATTACGGTTTGTCTTCAAGAAAATCCAATTTTTGAAGAGTTCACAAAAAATAAAGTGAAAAATTTTTATACGTATATGAAAACGCGTTTTGCTTTGCAAATGTTATATATGATTTCAACATATTATTTAAGATATTTAAAACAAATTAATCGCAAAACAAGTGAAATTGAAAAACAGCTACATCAGTCGATGCAAAATAAAGAGTTATTTTCTTTGCTTAGTTTAGAAAAGAGTCTCGTCTATTTTACCACATCGTTAAAAGCGAACAATATTGTGATGGAGCGATTGCTTCGGTTAAACTATTTACGTATGTATGAAGACGATCAAGAATTGTTAGAAGATGTAATTATTGAAAATAAACAGGCAATTGAGATGACGGAGGTATATAGTAGCATTTTGAGTGGGATGATGGATGCGTTCGCTTCTGTCATTTCAAACAATTTGAATATTGTAATGAAATTTTTAGCTGCGATTACGATTGTCATTTCTTTTCCAACAATGGTGACGAGCTTCTATGGAATGAACGTCCCGATCCCATATCAAGATAAACCGTATGCCTATTTAGTTGCTTTAGGTATTTCGTTAGCTTTTTCAAGTATTACAGCATTTGTTTTTTGGAAAAAGCGTTATTTTTAATGGAACGGTGTACACCGTTCTTTTTTTATACAAAATAAATACGAACATTTTTATATTTTATTTTTAAAAAAGATCGTTTTTTATTGACTGTTTAACGAACATCTAGTATATTAACATTCGGAAAATGGAAAGGTGAGGGATGAATGATGAATAATCGTTATGATGTGATCGTCGTTGGTGCTGGTCCTACAGGAATTTTTACTTGTTATGAATTGACATTAAAATTGCCAGGAGCACGCGTGCTGCTTGTTGATAAAGGACATGATATTTATAAACGAAATTGCCCAATTTTGCAGAAGAAGATTGAGAAATGTCCGCCGCCAGTTGGAAAAAAAGATTATGCAGGTTGTTTGCCAGCTTGCTCAATTACGAATGGATTTGGAGGAGCAGGGGCTTATTCGGACGGCAAGTTTAACATTACGAGTGAGTTTGGTGGTTGGATGACCGATTACTTGCCTGCCTCAGTTGTATTACAACTCATTCGTTATGTTGACGAAATTAACTTAAAGCACGGCGCGACTCATGCGCTTACAGATCCACTTACAGATGAAGTGCGGGAAATCGAAAAACGCGCCTATGCTGCTGGATTGAAGTTGCTACGTGCTCAAGTTCGCCATCTCGGCACAGAACAAAACTTAGAAATTTTAAAGAGTATATATGAATATTTACGGACACGTATTGATATGATGTTTAAAGCAGAAGTGGACGATATTTTAACTGAAAAAGTAGATGGTACGAATCACGTCAAAGGAATTCAGCTGAAAAGTGGAGATACGCTATACGCTGACCGTGTTGTAATCGCTCCAGGACGCGATGGTTCTACATGGTTAACAAACATATTGAAGCGTCGCGGATTGAAAATGATAAATAATCAAGTGGATATCGGTGTTCGAGTGGAGACGTCTAATGTAGTCATGGAAGAAATTAATACACATTTATATGAAGGTAAGTTTATTTTTAATACATCCGTAGGGACGCAAGTTCGAACTTTTTGCAGTAATCCGTCCGGTCATGTTGTTGTTGAAAATCATTCGGGTATTATGCTTGCAAACGGCCATGCGTATAAAGATCCAAAGTTAGGAAGCAGTAATACAAACTTTGCCCTTCTTGTCTCTCATAAGTTTTCTGATCCATTTGATCAACCGAATGAATATGCTCATCAAATTTCTCGTTTAGCCAATGCGCTATCGAATGGTGGGATAATTGTACAAAAATATGGAGACATTTTAAAAGGTAGACGTTCAACTGAAAAACGAATTAAAGAAGGATTTATTGAGCCGACGCTAAAAGAAGCCGTTCCAGGAGATTTAGGTCTCGTCCTTCCATACAATACGATGAAAAGTTTAATTGAAATGACAGAAGCACTAAATCATGTTACCCCAGGTATTGCTTCAGAACATACACTCTTTTATGGTGTAGAAGCGAAGTTTTATTCTGCTCGTCCAAAGTTAAACGAACGTTTTGAAACGGAAATTTCAGGATTATATGTTGGGGGAGATGGGGCAGGGATTACACGTGGGCTTGCGCAAGCAGGAGCGTGTGGAGTATGGATCGCTCGAAATATTGTCGAAACGTTTTAGGTATACTTTGTAAAGCATGTTTATCGTTTATAAAGTCATCAGGTGGTGGTATCGTGCTTTCTCCAACAATTAAAAAGTGAAGCTAAACTTCTAGCGGGACATTCCCGCTAGTTTTTTTGTTAACTATTTAAAAAATATTGTTGACATATATAAGTTGATCGAATACGATTATTGGTAATTAGAAGTAAAGGGGGAGAACAATGGATTGGTTATCGTTGGCTGACCGTGTATTAGCTGGGGGAGAAATTACGGACGGCGAAGCGCTTGCAATATTAAACTGTCCGGATGAAGAGTTGCTATTATTGCTACAAGGTGCGTATCGTATTCGTAAAACATACTACGGAAATAAAGTGAAATTAAATATGATTATGAACGCAAAATCAGGATTGTGCCCAGAAAACTGTGGATATTGTTCGCAATCTGCCATATCGAAAGCTTCTGTCCCAACATATAAAATGGTTAATAAGGATACCATTTTACAAGGTGCCAAACGAGCGTATGAGGCGAAAATAGGAACATATTGTATCGTTGCGAGCGGGAGAGGACCGAGTGATAAGGAAATTGATGTTGTTGTATCTGCTGTGAAAGAAATTAAAGAAACATATGGTTTGAAAGTATGTGCTTGTTTAGGAATATTAACGCCGGAACAAGCGCTACGTCTAAAAGAGGCGGGTGTCGATCGTTATAACCATAATATCAATACATCAAAGGAGCATCACCCTTATATCACGACTTCCCATACATATGATGATCGCGTACGTACAGTAGAAACGGTCAAAGAGGTAGGAATATCCCCATGCTCCGGTGTCATTATTGGTATGAAGGAGACGAAACAAGATGTGGTTCGTATGGCAAGAAGTTTAAAGGAGCTAGATGCAGACTCCATTCCGGTGAATTTTCTTCATGCGATTGACGGAACACCGTTAGAAGGGACAAAGGAACTAAATCCGCGCTATTGTTTGAAAGTATTGGCGTTGTTCCGTTACATCAACCCAACGAAAGAAATTCGTATTTCCGGGGGGAGAGAAGTGAATTTACGTAGTTTACAACCGTTCGGTTTATATGCTGCAAACTCTATTTTTGTTGGGGACTATTTAACGACAGCTGGACAAGAAAAACATGCTGATTTTCAAATGTTAGAGGATTTAGGATTTGATATTGATTTTACTCCAGCATCTTATGCGATATAAAAAAGCCGACGTTGTGTGTCGGCTTTTTTATATGTACATATACTATTACTAATCATCATGTTTAACATTGGAGTGACATTCATGTGATATCAAGGAAATTTGAAAATGAGCGGCTGCGCCGGAAACAAGAAGAACGAGAGATTATTGATGGGTTATTAGATATTTATAACGACTACAAATGGCTATACGATCGATTTGGCGATGAACAATATAAACAAATGATGGAGCAAATTGTCGAGCAACTCAAAAAATTTACCAAGCGGAAACGACGCGAATAAAAATCATAAATATTTCCATACCACATACGTGAAATAAGGAACACAAAAAAAGATGATGCTATAAAATAATGTATTCGTGATCGTTTCCATCCATCGATCGATCCGTTCATCCATAAGCTTGTCCTCCGTTTCTTTTTACTTTCAACGTATGTGTGTATAACGGCAAATATACATAAAAAACGGGTGACATAAGTGAATGATTTTCTCATAACATAATACAAAGGGGGCGATATTGTGAAAGAAATTGAAGTGGTTATTGATACGGAAGAAATTGCAGAGTTCTTTTACAATGAACTTGTTCGGAGGGGCTTTGTTCCAACAGAATGTGAAATTGAAGAAATAGCAGACATTATGTTTGATTATTTGATTGAAAAATGTATTATTGATGAGGAAATGATTGATGAATAAAACGGCGGTCGTTCCGTCGTTTTTTATTTGAAACATTTTCTTTTTTCGTGCGTATAACATATAGGAAATGAAAAATAAGGGGAGGCTATTTCCATGGGCTTATTTAATAAAGTATTAGCAAGCATTGGAATTGGTGCAGCGAAGGTAGATACAAAATTGTATGAGTCACAATTATCGCTTGGTGAACGTATGGCAGGGATTGTCGAGGTGACAGGGGGGAGTATAGATCAACAGATTGACGATATATATTTATCCCTTTGCGCTACATATACGAAAGAAGTAGATGATCGAAAAGTGACGAAACACGCAATTATTGAGAAGTGGAAAATCGCTCAATCTTTTGTCATTCGTGCAGGAGAAAAGAAAGAGTTTCCGTTTTCTTTTTCCCTTCCGCTCGATACACCGATTACAGTCGGAAAAGCCAGAGTATGGTTACACACGGGACTTGATATAAAAAATGCAATTGACCCAACAGATGAAGATTACATTCGTGTTCAACCTAATCGAGTGATGAACGCAGTATTTCAAGCGATGGAAAACTTAGGATTTCGATTGAAAGAAGCCGAATGTAAAGAAGCCGCTTATCGTATTCGTAAACGACTCCCTTTTGTTCAAGAATTTGAGTTTGTACCAGTTAGAGGAGAATTTCGCGGGAAGCTTGATGAGGTGGAAATCATTTTTTTTGCCCAAGGGACAAATGCGTTTGAATTGCTTATTCAAGTAGATCGACGCGCGCGTGGGCTGGCTGGATTGTTTGCGGAAGCACTCGATTTAGATGAAACGTTCATTCGTGTGGCGATTAATGAGCAGCACATCCAAACATTACAAACAGATCTTGCTTCACTCATTCGACGATACGCTTAAAAAGATTGGGGGCTCCCAGTCTTTTTTTTATGTATAATTATGTCGGAACTTTATATATATTCGACAAAAATAGTAAAAAAATGAAAAAGGAATCGACAAAACGAATCGCTAATAGTTACAAAAAGAAAAAAGGGAGTGGATATTGGTGATTCGGATGTTTATGGAGAAAATATTAAAATCAACGCAATGTTATGATGTAACGCTTTTTCAAACCCCGCAATTTGGTCAAATAAAAGGGTATCGCCAAGTATATCGCTTAACAGTAAACGGAGAAGATCACGATGACGTATTAGCAGAAGTTTATCGAATGTTTAACGTTCCTGATCTAGTGCCGAAAGATTATGATGCACGCTACGTAGGGACAGGCGACATCTTGCTTATTGACGAAGGAAGATATGGACAATTTTTTTATCGCTTAAGCCCAGATGGATGGGAGCGCATTCACCGCATGCATGTGCGATAAAAAATGTCTTTAAATGTTCACAAAATTGTGCTATATTGTATATAGACAATTAGCACAAGGTTAGAGTATGATGAATATTTCCCCTTGTGCAAACAAGGGGATTATTTTTTCCGCTTTTCTGCACTATACTCTTTATCGTGTGCTTCAGCTTCGGCGGTCAGTATTTCTTTTGGAACATGATTATTTTTCTTTGGGCTATTGATACGATTGCGGTGTTTTTTTCCCAATTGGAACCCTCCTTTACATCAAGTTACTTATTAACATCGACAAGATGACAAAAAATATACATATGAGGTGGGATGAGCAATGTTTGCATTCATTATTTCTGCGGTCGTAGGGGTTATTGCAATTTTTTGTTCATTGTTTATTAAATTTGAACTAGAGCGGCTCATTGGGCGGAGAAAGAAAATTTTCCTTCTTCATCTCGCTAACATTAGTATAACTAACGTTGTTATTGCAAGCGCTTACTATGTATTTAGTGGCATGTTCGAAACAAACGCACATCCGTTTTATCTCATTTATTTAGCTTCTTTAGAAGCGATGTTGCCAATTTACGTTGTTTGCTACCTCGTGTATGAACATTACGAGCAAGCAAAGAAAAAATATGTTGTCAGTGAAGATAAAAAAGTTTTATACGTGAAGCCGAAGTATTTTCGTAAAATATCTTGAGGGGGGATCCCCTCTTTTTTTGTACATGAAAAACAATACTTTAGCGAA
The DNA here is from genome assembly GCF_036834105.1 of Anoxybacillus sp. NCBI lineage: Bacteria > Bacillati > Bacillota > Bacilli > Caryophanales > Anoxybacillaceae > Anoxybacillus > Anoxybacillus sp. The sequence continues at coordinate 7,984 of NZ_DAITON010000014.1, forward strand.
ACATAGGAGTATGGTATAGTATATATGCAAGAATGGACAGAAGGAGGAGGATAAAAAATGAGTGTTCATATTGGTGCAAAAGAGCATGACATCGCGGATAAAATTTTACTTCCTGGGGATCCGCTTCGCGCAAAATATATTGCCGAAACGTTTTTAGAAGGGGCGACTTGCTATAACCAAGTTCGTGGCATGCTAGGATTTACTGGTACATATAAAGGGCATCGTATTTCCGTTCAAGGAACAGGGATGGGGGTTCCATCCATCTCTATCTATATTACTGAACTGATGCAAAGCTACAATGTTCAAACGTTAATTCGTGTTGGAACGTGTGGAGCGATCCAGAAAGATGTCAACGTTCGTGATGTCATTTTAGCGATGGCATCTTCAACCGATTCTCAAATGAATCGTATGACATTCGGAGGCATTGATTATGCTCCAACGGCTAACTTTGACTTGCTGAAAACAGCATATGAAATTGGAAAAGAAAAAGGATTGCAACTAAAAGTTGGAAGTGTCTTTACAGCCGACATGTTTTATAATGAAAATGCGCAATTTGAAAAGCTAGCCCGTTACGGCGTGTTAGCGGTAGAAATGGAAACGACAGCGCTTTACACTTTAGCTGCTAAATTCGGTCGCAAAGCGTTGTCAGTATTAACGGTAAGTGATCACATTTTAACAGGAGAAGAGACAACGGCTGAAGAACGACAAACGACGTTCAATGAAATGATTGAGGTTGCGCTTGAAACGGCTATCCGTCAATAAGTAAATAATTAGAAAGCTCCTGTGGATTACTTTCCGCGGAGCTTTCTTCCATTCGTGAGGGAGAAAGAGATGAAAAAATGGTTATATTGTTTTGTTATGGTCATTAGTGGCTGTCAATCGTCTGGGTTGTATGAGCAAGAACAAAAACCTAGTCCCCCTACACAAGTCGAGCAGCCGGCACGATCTTCTGAAACGCCAGCGCCGTCTTCTGAAGCGGGGGAACACGAGGAGCTCGTACTTGAAGAACGGTTTTGGAACCAGATTGAAGTGCAAAATGGGGTAAAAGTCATTATTAATCCGGACAACATATTAGCTCTAGTAAATAAGGAGCAACAATTGCCAGCTAACTACAAACCGGCTGACTTAGTCATTCCGAATGTTCCGTTTACGTTCAAAGAAACAAATGTCGAAAAACGTTATATGCGCGCAGAAGCCGCCAAGGCGTTAGAAGCGATGTTTACAGCGGCAAAAAAACAACAAATCATGTTGTATGCAGTGTCAGGTTATCGTTCGTATGAGCGACAACAACAATTATTTGCTTCTGAAGTTCAACGATTAGGGGAAGAAAAGGCGGTTGTTGCTGTTGCGATGCCTGGAAAAAGTGAACATCAAACAGGATTAGCGATCGATATTACAAGTCCAAACGTTCAATATGCGATAACACCTGCATTTGGCGATACATTAGAAGGAAAATGGGTAGCCGAGCACGCGCATGAATTTGGTTTCATTATTCGCTACCCGAAAGGAAAAGAACATATAACAAAATACCAGTATGAGCCTTGGCATTTGCGTTATGTCGGTGAAAAAGCTGCCAAAGTAATTTATGAGAAACAAATTACGCTAGAGGAGTACTTTCAAATCGTAAAGAAAATATGAGACTACAAACAGTAGAGAACACGATATCGTTTAAATAGGTGAGCCAGTTTTTTAGACACGTAAATGTATAATTCAGATTGATATACAGCAGTTAGCGCTTTACGCAAATGTAGTTGTTTTACAAATAATTCAATTTGGCGTTTCGCATATTTCATTGCTTGATGTTGTGAAATAATTTGTTTTTTCTTAATCTTTAATTCGATCTCTGCCAATAATGAGTTGGAAAAGCGGAGGATCGCTGCCTCTGTTTGACCGATAAATTGTGAAATCATCGTTTCAACCCCTCCTCTGTGCATATTTACAAAATTGAAATATACTTTACAATACATTAACATATTTCTTTTTAAAAAAATGTCGGAATGCGCGAAAATGTTTCGACAAAAAAGGAGCTACCGTGAAAGTAGCTCCTTTTTATAGTACGATGGCCGCGATCCATGCGAAAATAATAACGGGAATATTGT
>NZ_DAITON010000014.1:10092-29253 GCF_036834105.1 Anoxybacillus sp.
CATGTATCCCAAATATGGTGATGTTGACCATCAACATTTAAACCGGATGTTGGACCGAGCGTGCTATCTGAGGCGGGTGATCCTGCATCACCAAGCGCGCCAGCAGCCCCAATAATCGCAATGGTTGCCATTGGGCTAAGTCCAAGTTTCATACAAAGCGGAACAAAAATGGTCGCGATAATTGGGACGGTAGAAAAGGAAGAACCAATTCCCATCGTAATGAACAGTCCGACAATTAACATAAGTAGTGCACCAAGCGCTATGTTATGACCAATAAGAGAAGCTGCTTGTTCAACGAGTTTCTCAATATGTCCGGTTTGTTTCAATACGTTAGCAAAGCCTGAAGCGCTTAACATAACAAATCCAATAAATGCCATCATTCGCATCCCGTCTGTTAATAAACGATCGCTTTCTGCTAAACGAATACATCCACTGAAGTAGATGACGACGATCCCCGCGAATGCGCCGAAAATCATGGAATCGAGCAGAAGTTGAACAGTTAAGGCGACAAAGACAGCAACGATCGCAAACCACACCCCACGTTGTTGAAACGATTGCGTGTCTTCACTTTCTAGTTTTACTTGTCTATATACACGCGGTTTTCGGTACGTAAAAAAAGCGATAAGTAAACCAGTAATCATTCCGAGCGAAGGTAAAAACATCGCCTTTGGGATATCCGACTTTGTAACGACTAGGCCACCTTGAGCCATATTTGTTTGTACAATATCATGAAAGATCGCCCCAAACCCAGTAGGTAACCACATATATGGGGTAATTAAACCAAATGTGATAATTGATGCGACTAACCGACGATCCACATGCAGTTCGTTTAAAACGTGCAAAAGTGATGGAATTAAAATAGGAATAAACGCAATATGGATTGGAATTAAATTTTGTGAAAAACAGGACATGAGTAAAATAACGAGAAGAACAAGCGCTTTGGAATATTGTTTTCTTTTTCCTTCCCCTTGTCTTCCAACCGTTTTTATAATGATATGAACTATAGCGTTCGGTAAGCCGGTTTTCGAGATAGCGATGGCAAAACCGCCTAACAAGGCATAACTTAACGCCACTTCGGCGCTATTTCCTAATCCTTCTGAAAACACTTCCACCGTTTTAGAAAGGCCGAGCTTGCCGAGCCATCCTCCTACTAACGATGCGATGAGTAAAGAAAGCACAACATTCATTCGCATTAAGCTAAGAATAAGCATGACGAGTACTGAGACGATAACAGCGTTCATAATCGTGACCTCCATAAATACTTTAGTTTGATAAATTGGTAGAGTGATGAAACATTAAACAATCTATCATATATACGGATCGGTCGTCAATAATAAAATTGGTCAAGGGCAATGTTATTGCATGTTTGCTATTGTTCTTCAATGAACCAATTTTGTTGCTATAGACCCACACGATGTACGCTTGGTACAATGTTAACGCAAAAATGATTGAGAAGTTGGTGGAGCATATGACACAAATGAAGCCCGAAATGGGGGCATGGGTAAGCATTGGTGCTTATATTGTTTTATCTTTAACTAAGTTGTACGTCGGATATATGTCAAGTTCTGAAGCATTGAAAGCAGATGGGTGGAATAATTTCACTGATATTCTTGCTTCTACTGCCATTTTAATTGGATTACTCATCGCAAAAAAACCTCGTGATGATAACCATCCGTATGGCCATTCGCGTGCAGAACATATTTCTTCCTTAATCGCAGCGTTTATTATGATGTCGATCGGATTAGACGTATTAGTGAACGCCGTGCAAATGTTGAAGGAAGGGGAGTATGTAAAGCCGGATTTCGTAGCAGTATGGACAGCTGGCGCTTCAGCCGTATTTATGTTTGCTGTATATATGTTTAATAAACGTTTAGCGATCGCCACAAATAGCCAGGCGCTTGCTGCTGCTGCCAAAGATCATTTGTCCGATGTACTTGTTAGTGTAGGAACCATCGTTGGTGTGATAGGTGCTCAATTACATATGCGTTGGCTTGACCCTGTCACCGCTTTTGTTATTGGATTTATCATTTGTAAGACCGCATGGGGCATTTTTAAAGAGGCGTCTCATACGTTGACGGATGGGTTTGATGACGAAACGCTACAAAAGTATAAACATGACATTGAGCATATTGACGGTGTAGAGCAAGTGATAGATATCAAGGGGAGAATGTATGGCAATGATGTGTTCATAGATGTTACCATTTGTGTTGCCCCACATTTAAATGTTGTGACAAGTCACGACATTGCGGATCAAGTTGAGCGTTTGCTTGAACAAAAATATGGCGTTGTTTATGCTCATGTGCATATTGAGCCGTATGAATATGAGGATTGAGATGAAGGAAGGAGCTGCAAAATGGAAAATAAAAAACTTGGCACGATCTATGCCTTGCTCGCTTACGTATTGTGGGGAGTATTGCCTTTATATTGGAAATTGCTCGAACATATCGGAGCAAAGGAAATTTTGTCTTATCGCATTGTCGCTTCTTTTCTGTTTATGATCGCGTTATTGCTCATTCAAAAAAGTTGGTCTACATTTTTTCATACATGTCGATTGTTGTGGCGAGAAAAAAAGCGTGCCATCGCTTTAATCGTTGCATCGCTACTTATTAGCGTTAATTGGTTTATTTACATATGGGCTGTCAACCATAATCATATGGTTGAAGCAAGTTTAGGATATTATATGAATCCATTGTTAAACGTATTGTTAGGTGTCGTTGTATTAAAAGAGCGTCTTTACAAATGGCAATTATTTTCTTTTGTTTTAGCAACTGTCGGGGTTGTGCTTATGACGATTGAATATGGAAAAATTCCATGGGTTGCACTTTCGCTTGCTTGTAGCTTTGCGTTATATAGTCTTGTGAAAAAGGTGATCTCGGTTGATGCAACAATTGGTTTGACTGTTGAGACAATGCTTGTGACCCCTTTGGCGCTCATATTTATTATGCGTTCGTTTGGGCAGCTGCACGATGCTTCTTTTTCGCCTACAACGATATTATTGCTCGTAGGGGCTGGGCCTGCAACCGCATTGCCCCTTTTATATTTTGCTAAGGGGGCTCAGCACATTTCATTAACTCTTTTAGGATTTTTACAATATATCTCACCAACGTTAAGTTTACTTCTTGGTGTGTTTTTGTTTCATGAGCCGTTTACAAATGCCCATGTATATGCATTTAGCTGTATTTGGACTGCCTTGCTTTTATTTTCACTTTCTAGTACATGGGAAAAACGAAGGGAAAGGTCATTAAACATGTAAAGGGCTGCTTGCGAAGAAGATGTTTTTCACCCATTTTTTTTAAAAACCCTAACCTTTTTCCTAACAATTGAATAGGTTGTTAGTACAAGAAGGAGGTGTCAAAAGATGAGTGGAGGACATCATCACGGCGGGGGATTTGCGTTAATCGTTGTATTGTTTATTTTGTTGATCATTGTTGGTAGTGCTTATATGAGTGGCTGGGGATATTAATGAAACAATAAAGGGGGAAACGTCATGTACGGATATGGCTGTGGATATGGATATGGATACCCAGGATACGGAAAAACATTTGTGCTCATCGTTGTGCTCTTTATCTTACTCATCATTGTTGGTGCGGCTTGGTGCTAAAGATAAAAGCAAGAGGGACATCACCTCTTGCTTTTTAATTTTTCCATTTTTGCATTAAGCGCATCCATAGTAAAATAGCCCCTGAAGCTAAACCGACAATAAGACCAAGCCAATACCCGAACGGTCCAGCGGTTGTGTAATGTGCGAATACATATCCAACAGGTAAACCGACTAACCAATACGACACGAGCGCAATGAAAAATGGGAAGCGAACATCTTTATAACCACGTAACGCTCCTTGGATCGGAGCGGCAACGGCATCTGAGAATTGAAAAAATAAAACATATAACAAGAACTGCTTCGTCCATCGCAAAACAAGATCGTCATTCGTGTATAGCGAAGCAATTGTTTCACGAAACAATAATAGGATGATAGAGGCAACGACAGCCATCATAACAGCTGCCGAAATGCCGATAATACAGTAACGCTTCGCATGCTCTAACCGCTTTGCTCCGACTTCAAATCCGACAATAATGGTTAAAGTGAGAGAAACGCTTAGTGGAACCATATACAAAAGTGAACCGAAGTTTAGTGCAGCTTGATGTGCCGCGATCGTTGCTGTTCCGAATTGACTCATCAACAACGTGACAGCAGAAAAAATACTTGTCTCAAAAAAGATAGCTAATCCAATCGGTGTACCGATTGAAAATAATTGTTTCCACACGGGAAACGAGATTGGACGCACCTTTTTTAACACATGATATGTTGAAAAAGGCTTACGGAAACGAATGAGTAAAAACACACATAACAATAAGCACCAATATGTGATGCTTGTTGCGTACCCTGCGCCTACTCCGCCGAATGCCGGTATACCCCATCGTCCAAAAATGAATACGTAGTTCAGTAAAATATTCAAAGGTAATGAACATAGTGTTAGCATCATTGTAACATTCGTTCGCCCGAGGGCATCTATGAAAGAACGAAGTACGTGATAAATAAAAATAGGGACAATACCAATACATAATGCTTTCAAATATTCATAAGCAACAACTTGCACATCATGTTCGATCGGCATATGTTGCAGTAAAAAAGGAACGAGATAATAAATGATTACAAGTACAAAGCAGGCAAAGGTGATTGCTAAGTATATTGCTTGTTCTACCGTTCGAGTAATGCGTTCACTGTCTTTTGCCCCGAATGCTTGGGCGACGATTGGAGTTAAACCAGTTAACACCCCTCCAATTCCTGTGAATAGAGCAACCCAAATGTTTGAACCAATGGCTACACCAGCTAAATCAATTGCGCGATATTTTCCCGTCATCATGACATCAAAAAAATTCATCATATACAGACTGATTTGGGTAAGAAAAATAGGAAATAAAATATATGAAAACTGTTTTATTTTTTCTTTTAACGTATATGTTTCTTTCATATGTTCCTCCAAATACATGTGAAAAATGTAGACAGATGACATTATAACATATCATTTTTGTATATTCATAGAGAACCCCTCTTGCTTTTCATGTTAAGTTTTGTTACATTAAAAAAGTCGTTTTTATTATGAACATCATGTGAGGTGACGGATATGCAAGTATTACAAACGATTGTATCATTTTTGAACAACATTTTATGGTCGTATGTTCTCATTGCCCTTTTAATTATTTTAGGATTGTACTTTACATTCCGTACGAAGTTTGTTCAGTTTCGCTATTTTGGTGAAATGGTTCGTGTCATTACGGAGACGCCAGAAAAAAAAGGTGCCATTTCATCGCTACAAGCATTTTTCATGAGCACAGCGTCTCGTGTAGGTACAGGGAACTTAGCGGGCGTAGCGTTGGCCATCTCCGTCGGTGGACCTGGGGCGGTATTTTGGATGTGGCTTATCGCTTTAATTGGTGGTGCATCGAGCTTTGTGGAAAGCACGCTTGCTCAAGTTTATAAAGTAAAAGATAAAAATGGATATCGTGGTGGACCTGCTTATTATATTGAACAGGGGCTAAAAAAGCGTTGGCTAGGTGTATTATTCGCGGTTTTAATTACATTTGCATTTGGTCTTGTCTTTAACTCTGTTCAGGCGAATACGATTACGTTTGCGTTTGAGCATGCATTTCAAATGGATCGGATCGTCATCGGTATTTTACTTACTGTTCTGACGGCATTTATTATTTTCGGTGGTGTGCATCGTGTTGCGAAAGCATCGTCGATCATCGTTCCCGTTATGGCCGGTTTATACTTATTGATTGCGTTTTATGTCGTGTTGACAAACATTGCTGAATTACCATCTGTATTTGCTTTGATCTTGAAAAACGCATTTGGTGTTGAACAAGCTGTAGGTGGAGGATTTGGTGCAGCAATTATGATGGGGATTAAACGAGGTTTATTCTCTAACGAAGCCGGCATGGGAAGCGCGCCGAACGCAGCGGCGACAGCAGAAGTTTCCCATCCGGTAAAGCAAGGTTTAATTCAAACATTAGGTGTATTTGTAGATACGTTAGTTGTTTGTAGCGCAACAGCGTTCATGATCTTATTATCGGGCGACTACATGAAGGAAGGACTTGATGGGATTACGTTAACACAAACGGCATTAAGCACACACATTGGCGAGTGGGCAAAAGGATTTGTGGCAGTCAGCGTATTTTTATTTGCATACAGTTCGATTATTGGAAACTATTATTACGGTGAAACAAATATTGAATTCATTCGTTCGAGTAAAACGTCATTATTGATCTATCGTCTAGCTGTATTATTCATGGTTATTTGGGGATCTGTATCGAGCATCCAAATCGTATGGGATTTAGCTGATTTATTCATGGCGTTTATGGTGGTTGTAAACTTAATTTCGATTTTCTTGCTCGGTCGTGTTGCCTTTGCTGCCTTACAAGACTATACAACACAACGAAAACAAGGAAAAAATCCGGTATTTTACGCACGTCATATAGGTGTAGAGCACCAAGTAGAATGCTGGAAAGAGGAACAAGTAGAGAAGAAAAAAGAAGCGTAAAAATGAGGCTGCGATGAAGCAGCCTCATTTTTTTAAACAAACGGGCAGTTCGATAATAAAGCATGTGCCATGTCCGAATTCGCTTTGCACACGCATCGAACCTTTATGAAGTTCAATAATTTTTCGCGACAAAGATAGGCCGAGACCTGTTCCCGTTTGTTTCGTCGAAAAAAACGGATCAAAGATGTGATGGATAATTGTAGGAGGGATGCCAGGTCCATTGTCGTGAACGTAAATTTGAACAAGGTCATTGTGCAAAGCTGTTTGAATGTGTACATTCAATGATTTTTCTGTTTTTGCTTCAATCGCATTGCGCAATAAGTTAATAAACACCTGCATCAGTTGATTTTTGTCAATATAAACACCATGATGTTGTAGTTTTTCATCTAGATCGTATGAAAGCTCTACATTGTGAAGAAGGGCTTCGCTTCGTAATAAAAGATTTAAATCGTTTTGAATAAATTCGTTTATACCAATCCACTCTGCTTTCATTTCGTTTGGTTTTGCAATGTTTAAAAAGTCTGTAATAATATCGTTTGCTCGATCGAGTTCGGGAATCAACAGTTGTTCGATAAGTGTGACAATATGTTCAGGCAGTTGCTCTTTCAAAAACTGTAAATATCCTCTCACGGTAGTTAACGGATTTCGAATTTCATGCGCAATCCCGGCAGCAATTCGCCCAGCGATCGCTAATTTTTCAGCTTCTTTCATTTGATTAAGCGATTGAAACATACTAATGACGCGTTTAATTGATCCATCTTCATTGTATAAAATACGTGTATTAATAATGCCATAGTACCGATCGAGCACTTCACAATTGTAAAGCGGTTGTTTTGTCCGCAATGTTTTTAGCGTCATAATCTGTTCGTCAGGAATGTTTAACAACTCCCGAATATGTTTTCCAATGATTTCATCCCGATTGACGCCAACGTCGTTCGCTGCCTGTAAGTTACATAATGTAATGATTCCGTCCGCATCAACAAAAACGATATGATGGGAAACAAGATCAAAAATAGGCGCTAAAAACTGTTCAACTTGTTCAAACGGATAATCTTTTTGTAAATCCATTTTCCATTGTATTATTGGTTTTTGCCGCTCATTTTTTTCCACTTTTTCAACGATCGGGGGAGATATATCATTTTCCTTTTTCAACATCTTTCCTACCTCGTGATCGACGTACGAAAAAGGAAAAGGAATGTGTTCGATAAAACGTTTATATAATTTCACTTCTTCTTCAAGAGCGTTTATTTTTCGTTTTAATTGCTCATGAGTTTCCATCGTTCTAACTCCTCGTTTCACTATTTCTATGTTGAAGTTTATCGTAAAACAAATAAATCGGCTAGTATGTATTTTATTTTTTATAAAACTATGTTCTAAATGAAAAAATGTAATAAACACAAATACGAGTGAATAAACTGGAAAAGAAAAGCTAGAAAGGGGGAGGAAAATGACACCGCAATTTATGGCTTTCATCGACCCTTATGTTTATCAAACGTTACAAACGATTAAAGGAAGGGAAGTAGTAATCGAAACGGTGCGTGGAAATATGCAAGGCATAATTCAAGATGTAAAACCAGATCACATTGTATTAAAAAGTAGCGATACCCTCTTTTTTGTTCGCATTCAGCAAATCATTTGGATTATGCCAAAATAAGAGGGGGAGTGCAATGTTTACAAGAGTGAACAAACTGCAAATTGAATTGCCGAAATCTACGTACGCGGATGCAAATGCCGCAGCAGCAGTACAGGAGTTGCTCGGCGGAAGATTCGGGGAAATGTCAACGTTAAATAATTATTTGTTTCAGTCGTTCAACTTTCGTGAAAGGAAAAAATTAAAACCTTTTTATGATTTAGTTGCAAGTATTACAGCAGAGGAATTAGGTCATGTCGAACTTGTTACAACGGCGATTAATCTATGTTTGACGGGAACAACGTTTGAAGGGGATCCGGATGTTACTCCGATGCAAAGCGGGGTAGATAAACGAAATACGTACCATTTTGTCGCGACAGCACAAACCGCTTTACCAGGGGATTCAATGGGGAAATCGTGGTCAGGGGATTACGTCTTCAACAGCGGGAACTTAGTTTTAGATTTGCTGCACAATTTTTTCTTAGAATGTGGTGCTCGTACACATAAAATGAGAGTATATGAGATGACCGATCATCCTGTCGCAAGAGAAATGATCGGTTATTTACTTGTGCGTGGAGGAGTGCACATTATCGCTTATGCGAAAGCACTTCAAATTGTCACAGGTGTTGATGTGACAAAAATGTTGCCAATCCCTAACTTAAGCAATGATAAATTTGATGCAGCACGTAAATACGAACAGCAAGGATGGCATCGGAAGTTGTACACATTTAGTGAACATGATTATCAAGACGTAAAGCAAATTTGGAAAGGAACGCATCCGCTTGATGGAGGGCAGCTTGAAGTGATTCAAGGAACACCAGCGGGAGCGCCGATCCCCGATTTGGAATCGGTCGAGGAAACATTTGCCCCAGGAATTTCATACGAGGATTTTCTCGAAATTGCAAGACGTCTTCAACAATCAGCGGGGTTGTGAGCTGTGCAATACGCATAGCTTTTTTTCTTCCCGAATTTGAATAATAGAACTATGTTCTAAATAATCAATTAAAATCAAAGAAAAACAATAGGCAATTGCTTGTTTATGATCAAATAACATATAATGAAAAAGACGCAAAGGAGGATGAGATGAATTGATCACGCTACAACACATATACGAAGCGCAACAACGAATGAAAACAGTTGTTCACAAAACTCCTCTTGAATTTTCACAAACGTTTAGTCGACTATCAAATAATCGAGTGTACATGAAATTAGAAAACTTACAGAAAACAGGTTCATTTAAAGTTCGAGGATCGTACAATAAAATCATTTCATTGAGCGAAGAAGAGAAAAGGCGTGGGGTAATTGCAGCTTCAGCAGGCAATCATGCACAAGGGGTAGCTTATTCTAGCAGCATGATCGGAATACCATGTACCATCGTCATGCCGAAGGGGGCGCCATTAAGTAAAATTCAAGCGACACAAAGTTATGGCGCAAACGTTATTCTACACGGTGATGTATTTGACGAATCGTTAGAATATGCCCGAAAGCTTCAGCAAGAAACAGGTGCAACATTCGTTCATCCATTTGATGACCCAGCCGTTATTGCTGGACAAGGTACAATTGGTTTAGAATTATTTGACCAGCTTGACCATATTGATGCAGTCGTTTGCCCTGTTGGTGGTGGTGGGTTACTTGCAGGATTAGCTATTGCTATGAAACAAAAAAAGCCTACTATCCGCATATATGGCGTTGAATCTGCTGCTTGTGCAAGCACCACAGCGGCTAAACAATATAATCAACCCGTTATGATTACTCCATCAAATACAATTGCAGACGGGATCGCTGTTAAACGAATTGGAGATTTAACGTTCTCATACATACAAAAATATGTGGATGATATTGTTTGTGTGGAAGAAACAGATATTTCACGAACGATGTTATATTTACTCGAGCGAAATAAATTGCTCGTTGAAGGATCAGCGGCTTGCTCATTAGCTGCTTTATTGTACAAAAAAATTCCGCTTGAAGGAAAAAACATTGTAGCCATTTTAAGCGGGGGGAATGTCGATGTAACGCTCATTTCACGCATTATCGAACGGGGGCTTGTTGAATCTGGACGCTTTGTTACATTTTCAACAGTCATTTCAGACAAACCTGGTCAATTAAATAAGTTGCTTCGAATTATTGCTGATCTAGAAGCCAATGTAATGTCCATTGACCATCAGCGGATGGGTACGAACGTTCTCCCGGGTCAAGCCGAAATTCGCTTCTCGCTTGAAACAAAAAATAGCGATCATATTTATCAAATTCAACGAGTTCTCACCGAGTCTGGGTATACAATTCGCCGTCTTGATTAAAAGGTAGTTTTTTGTATGAAATAATGCTTTTAAACGTATACATTTTCTACTATTATTAAATTAAATACACGTTTGATGTTAAAGGTGGGGAGAGAAAATGAAACGAATGGAGTTTTTTATCGTTCCGCACCCAAGGGGAACTGTACGAGTAGATGTATACAAAAAAAATGGGACGTATGAAGCGCACGCTAAATTTAAGGATGTGGCCACTGCGCAGGCAAGCGGGAACGATAAACATTTTGCAGTATTGCAAGCACTACATGAACTCGCTAAATTTTTAAATAAATATAAAGGTTCTTGAAGGAGGCATCGCTCATGATTCATTTGAGCTGGCATGAACGTCCAACGATAAAAACAGTTGTATGTAATCATACGAACGCTGAAAAATACATTGTTCACAACGTATTAACCCCAGGTAAAGAATATGAAGTAAAAAACGAAACAGACGATTTTTATTTCATTATTGATAACCATGGAAAAGTTGGCGGATACTACAAGCACTATTTTACAGAAAAAGCGGTATAGCACCGCTTTTTTTCATTTTTAACACATTTGTTTCAAACAAACTTCACAAATATATAGTACATTGAACTACGGATTGAATGAAAAGGGGGATTTTTTTCAATGAAAAAATGGATGACTTTATTGGTGGTGCTCTTTATTTTCGCATTGACAGGATGCAACAACAATCAAGCAGGGGATAATCAAGAAGAGACGAAACAAGTTAAGCAAAACAAAGAAGTAGAAAAGACCGCGCAAGAAGACGTGTTTATGAAAGCCGCGATGGCAGAACCAGACGAAAATACAGTGTGTGTATTTTGCAACATGAAAGTATATCCAAAAGAACATGAGCTCGGTAAATTTACAGCCAAATCAGCAACTGAAAACGGTGACGTCTTGTTTTTTGATGATATCGGATGTTTATTCAACTATGAAAGAGACCACGGTGAAGCTGCAAAAAAATATGTACGCGACTACAATACGTTAGAATGGATTGAATTACAAAACGCGACAGTTGTGAAAGCTGATATTAAAACACCAATGAACTATGGATATGCGTTTTTTGCCAAAAAAGAAGATGCTGACAAGTTTGTAAGTGAACAACCGGGCGCGATGATCGTATCATGGGAAGATGTTGATAAGGTCGCCCACGAACGTTATATGAAAAAGAAACAGATGATGCAAAACAAAGAAGATGGACAAGGTCATGGTCATAACGATAACATGCAACAAGATAGTCATCAAAATGGACATAGCCATAACTAAAAAGCCTGCCATTTTGGCGGCTTTTTTTATTTTTTTAGAAATATTTACACCAACCGTATTATATAATATAATACAGATATAACAGTTAGTACAGGAAAGGAAGGGGGGGCGTCATGTTTGATCTGGATTTACGAAGTCGAAAACCAATTTATGAGCAGCTTATCGAGAAAATGAAAGAAATGATTATTCATGGTGTGCTGAAACCGAACGAGCAACTACCATCTGTTCGCTTGCTAGCTAAACAGTTAACGATTAACCCAAATACAATTCAAAAGGCGTATCGAGAATTAGAAAGAGAAGGGTATATTTACTCTATTCCAGGGAAAGGAAGTTTTGTTGCTAATAAAAAAGAGGCTGTTTACAGTGAAAAAGTCAAACAACTAGAAGAAAATATGTTGAAACTATGTCAAGAAGCATTCTATATCGGATTAAAAAAAGAACAAATTTTTTCAATTGTTGAACGCGCAGAACGTGCGATACGAGGAGGAGAGGAACATGATTCAAATTAATCATGTAAGCAAGCGGTTTGGGGAGTTAGAGGCGATCAAAGATGTGACATTTTCCGTCCCAAAAGGATCAATATATGGGTTACTCGGATCAAATGGTGCTGGAAAAACAACACTAATGAAAATGATAGCAGGTATTTATAAACAAGACAGAGGGTCAATCACCATTGATGGTGAACCGATTTTTGAAAACATCAAACAGAAAGAACGGCTCATTTTTTTACCTGATGCACTTTATTTTTTTCCGCATACAACAATCCGACAAATGGCCGATTTTTATCGTCATATATATCCAAAATGGAACGAAAAACGTTTTCACGAAATGAAAGAGCTATTTCCTATTGACATAAACCAAAAAATACACCGTATGTCCAAAGGGATGCAGCGCCAAGTCGCCTTTTGGTTAACATTTTCGGCGATGCCTGATGTACTCGTTTTAGACGAGCCGCTCGACGGACTAGATGCTGTCATGAGGCAAAAAGTGAAAAACATTTTATTTCAAGACGTAGCAGATAGAGAAATGACCGTCATTATTTCTTCGCATAACTTATTTGAAGTAGAAGATTTGTGTGACCGTATCGGCATTTTGCATAATGGCTCACTCATTATCGAAAAAGAATTAGACAATTTGAAAACAAACATCCATAAAGTGCAAGTGGCGTTTCACGGTCAACCTCCTTCTATTTTCCTTCAACATTTGGATGTTGTTTATCAAGAACGTCGCGGTAGCGTCCTTCTTTGTATCATTCGTGGAGAAGAGGAACAAATCAGCGCGCATATTCACAAGTATGAGCCCATTTTATTTGATTTATTGCCGCTAACGTTAGAAGAAATTTTTATTTATGAACTGGGGGAAAGAGGATATGCCATTGAAAACATTCTTGTTTAATCGGGGAATTTTTAGTCAAATTGTTCGCAACGTCGGATGGGTTGCACTTGTTTATTTCGTCGGCCTTCTTTTTGCACTACCTATCCATATTTTTATGATGACTGAAGATGAAAATTGGCTTATGCATCATCAGACGGGGCGCATATTTGATATCGGAAGTATAATTCAGTTTTCCCTTATGTTCACACTTCCTGTGTTGCTTGCCATCTTTTTATTTCGCTATATGCAAGTGAGATTGTCTGCAGATTACATTCATAGTCTGCCAGTTAAACGTGAGGCACTGTTTCTTCAGCATATAGTTGCTGGAATGACCGTTCTTATCGCACCCGTCGCAATGATTGCGGGATGTTTAATAATCATGAAACCGCTTCTTCCTGTTTCGCTATATTCACTGAAGCATATAGCGATTTGGTTTACAGGTACGGTGGCAATGAATGTATTATTATTTTCTGGAACGGTGTTTGTTGGGATGTTTACTGGCATGTCCATGCTACAAGGCGTGTTTGCTTATGTTCTGTTTTTCTTCCCAGCAGGAATATTCGTTTTACTTATGTTTAACTTGAAATATTTTTTACACGGTTTTGCATATGAATATTATTTATCCTATAACATTGACAAAATCGTGCCTTTTATTCGGGCATTGAACTGGGAATCAAAACCTATTCAACCAATCGAAATATGTATATATATTGTGCTCGCTTTTATATTTTATGTATTGAGTGTATGGCTATACAAAAAACGACATGTTGAAGCAGCAACAGATGCGATCGCTTTTCGTCCGCTCCGCCCCGTATTCACATATGGTTTTACATTTTGTGTCATGCTTGTCGGTGGAGCATATTTCGGGGAGATGCAACAACGAATAACTTGGATCATTTTTGGATATGTATTTGCTTCATTGATCGGCTACTTCATTGCCCGTATCATTTTAGAAAAAACATGGCGCGTGTTCACGCATTGGAAAGCATACGTTCAATATATAGGTTTTATTGCCGTTGTCAGTTTATTATTTGCATTTGACTTATTTGGTTTTGGGAAATACCAACCCCCGTTAAATGATATTGAACGAGCATATTTTGGTGATCATATATACTATTTTGAAAATGATAATGAAAACGGGGAGAATGCGTTTTTCTACGAAAGAGACAACATCGAGCACATTTATTTGTTCCATCAGCAGTTAATGAAGCAGCAAAAATTGCAAACTGAAAATACCAAACATGTTGTCATTGGTTACGACTTGAAAAACGGAAAACGGATTGTTCGTCAATATGCTGTACCATTAGAGGTATACAATCAGTTTTACAAACCTATTTTTCATTCGCTTGAGTTTAAGAAAAATCACTATCTAATTTTACGTATAAATGATTTCAAAAACGTTTTACAAGTACGAATAGATTCTAATTTAGGAGGGAAAGCCGTTCGATTGCGTGATCGTGAGGAGATCGAATCGTTTTTACACATACTACAGCGTCAGTTGGTAGATGAAACATTTGATCCAATCGCATGGAATCGAGAATGGGGAGCAATTACCGTCACGTATGAAAAACAAAAAGGAATAACCGAGGAAACTATGATCAAGTGGAAAAAGTCGTATCATCTCGTCGATGAATGGTTGCAGCAGCGCGGTTTATTGCAGCAAGCACGGGCGACAGTAGAAGACGTGAGCGAAGTGAAAATAATTAAAAACACAAGACGGTTGAAGACATATGAGTGGACAGATGACATGATTGAACGAGCCGAGGGAATCGTCGTAAAAGATAAAACAAAAATAGAACAATGTATGCAAATGGCTGGTTGGGATGAACGTGCGGATTATATTGTCGTTACCTACTATAAAAGTGGATATGCCGACATACAGTCATTTGCTAAACATTTTATCCCTCCATTCCTTAATTGAAGACCTGAGTGCTCAGGTCTTTTTTTCATTGTTGGCAAAAGCCACGTATCATGGCTTGAAGAATCGATCGTGACAACGGATGGCCATGTTGTAGTGCTTAATGAATATAGAATTCTCAAGAATGACAATTCACAATTATTACATATTTCTTCGCTCGTGGTGAAATATTTTTGAAAAGAGAAGGAATTAAGAGAATGAATGGAGAACGGTATCCGTGAAATGAATATTTTAGGGAGAGAGAAAATTATGAATGTAAAAAGAATTTTATTACTTATTCCCTCGCTAGCTTTTTTACTACCAACCATCCTAGTTAGTGCCCACTCAGATCACTATAATCCTAATGGATATGCTGGGGCACAAAATCTTAAGTATTGGCGTGATGCTAGCGTTTCCAGTACAGGTTATCATAACCGTGCAGACACCGCATATGCAACTTGGAATAACATTTCTTCAAAGGTTGCTATTTCACGAGTCACTTCTGAGTCTACATATTATAGCATTGTTGTTTATGCAGGAACTATCTCCGGCTCAACCGTTTATGCGGTCGCAGATTATTGGACGTATGGCTTTTTCGGATGGAGTCAAGTAAATCCGGGGGATGCAAGGGATCGTTCAAGAATCCGACTCAACACACCTCAAATGAATACACTAACTTCTGCTGAATCAACTGACGTTATTATTCACGAATTTGGACACGCACTAAGCTTGAGACATAATGACGATTCAGGTGCATCTGTAATGAAGGAGTATGAACTAACAACATACGGATCGCCTCAACAAACGGATAAAGACCATTTAAAACAAAAATGGGGAAATTAATAGATAAGCGGGGATATTACGAATATGAAAAGAAACAAGATTATCATTGCTTCAGTAGCTCTGTCAGGTTTTATTTCTCTCGTCTTGAGTCTATGGTATATGTCGGCTGATAAAAAAGTAAGTTTATCAATTATTCATGCTAAACAGGTATCCTTTAACACAGTAGATGAAATAATTAACTTTTCTCAACTTGTTGTCACTGGAAAACCACTTGAAAGTGAGAACTTCGTAACATTCGATGAGAGAGGGTTTACAGTAGATGCGTATACAATTACTCAGTTTAAAATAAACAAGGTTCTTGAAAATAAAACTACATACGATTATAAAGCTGGAGATATTATCAAGGTAGCTGAACCAAGCTACATTTACGATAATGGTATTATGCCAGGAAAGACTAAATTTTCAATTAACAACTACCAAAATATGGATAAAAACCATAGCTACCTGCTGCTTCTTGTGCCTGATTTTAAATACGATGATCTGTACGTAATTTCTGGTGTCAATGAGGGTAAACACAACATTGATATTCCTGGTAATGATGGCGAAAAAGTTGGTGTGCCTCATGGAGAAAAGAATTATAAATTTAAAGAGGAATTGATGAAAAAGTTTAATATTTACTAAACATTTTATCCCTCCATTCCTTCATTGAAGACCTGAGTGCTCAGGTCTTTTTTTCGTTGTTGGCAAAAGCCACGTATATTCGGTAATATATTGTTGTCCATGATAAAAAATAGAGAGGTTGACTAGTTGTGAGACAAATTGAATTATTAGCGCCAGCAGGAGATTGGGACTGTCTTCGTGCAGCTGTCGCAAACGGAGCAGATGCGGTTTATTTTGGTGTCGATAAATATAATGCGCGTGTACGGGCGAAAAATTTCCGTATGGAAGAGTTAAACGATGTCATGGCTTATTTGCATAAATACAATGTTCGCGGATATGTCACTTTTAATATTTTAGTGTTTGAAAATGAATTACAAGAAGCAAAACAGTTAGTTGAAGCATGTATAAATGCCGGGGTGGATGCGCTCATTGTACAAGATTTAGGTCTTGTCAAACTTATTCGGGACATATCACCCGACTTTCCGATTCACGGATCGACACAAATGACAGTTACATCGCCGGAAGCGGTTGAATTTTTAAAGCCTTATCACTTGGAAGTTGTTGTTCTTGGTCGGGAAAATAATTTATCTCATATTCAAAAAATTGCTGAGAAAACAAACGTGCCATTAGAAGTGTTCGTCCACGGGGCACTTTGCGTATCGTATTCCGGACAATGTTTAACGTCAGAAATGTGGGGAGGACGTTCGGCTAACCGCGGCGAGTGTGCACAAGCATGCCGTCTTCCATATGATTTAATCGTTGACGGCGAACAAAAAGAAATGGGAAACGTCGCTTACTTACTTTCTCCAAAAGATTTAGCAGCACTTGATCTTGTTCCAGAACTTATCGAGGCTGGTGTAAATACGTTTAAAATTGAAGGGCGATTAAAATCACCAGAATATGTAGCTAACGTCGTGAGCAAATATCGAAAAGCAATTGATGAATATTTAGCAGGACGTTATTACACCCCTTCAAAAGAAGAAATACGTGAGCTTCAACAAAGCTTTAGCCGTGGATTTACACACGGATTTTTAAAAGGAACGAACAATAAACAACTCGTTGATGGCACTTTCCCAAAAAGCCGAGGTGTATTTCTAGGGACGGTCAAAAAAGTATTAAAAGATGGGGTGTTATGCGATTTACAAGCTCCATTAAAGCGCGGTGATGGAATTGTATTCGACGCAGGACGTCCAGAAGAAAAAGAAGAAGGCGGACGAGTGTACGACTTGCGGAAACATGGTAAAAAAGTTGAAGGGGAAGTAGAAAACGGTCTTGTTGAAATCATCCCCGGCCGACATGATGTCAATTTAACACGTGTACATGTCGGAGATCGCATTTGGAAAACGAGTGACCAAGAGCTTGATCGCCGCTTGCGTAAAACATTTGAAACAGAGCGGCCATATCGCTTATTTCCGGTGACTGTGCATGTATACGGTAAAGCAGGCAAATCGCTCATTTCGATATGGCGCGACGAAACAACAGGAAATGAAGTAGCTGTTCAATCAGAGGAGGTGTTAGAAGTTGCTCGAAAACGGCCGCTAACGTTAGATTTTCTTAAAGAACAATTCGGACGATTAGGCGGCACGATTTTTGAGTTAGCTGACGTTTATATGCATCTTCAAGGAGACGTCATCCTCCCTGTGAAAGAATTAAACCAAATGAGAAGAAAAGCGGTTGAACAGCTCATTAAGAAACGTCAACAACCACGGTTGTATATAAAGCAAACAGTGGATTTGACATCCCCTTATCGACAAAAGCAACGAACTACAACCCCTGCCTTGATGGCTCTTTGCCGTACAATCGAGCAGGTAGAAGTTGCATGTCATACAGATGTCGACATGGTATATGCAGATTTTGAGTTCACAACCGACTATCCGAAAGCTGTCGAGATAGCACGGTCGGCAAATAAACCAATTGCCCTAGCTACCCCACGTATTCATATGCCTGGAGAAAATGGAATTTTGAGAGGGATTTTAAAGGCTGAACCGGACGCTATTTTAGTTCGTAGTTTAGGTGCAGTACAGTATTATACAAGTCAATCGGTGCAACAACAGCTAATTGGAGATTTTTCGCTTAACATTTCAAACCATCTATCTGCACGATTGTTTCTAGAGCGAGGACTCGATCGAATTACACCTTCATACGATTTAAACATTCAACAGATGATTGATTTACTTGAGGCGGCACCAACAGAACATATCGAAATTGTCATTCATCAACATTTACCAATGTTTCATACTGAACATTGTGTATATTGTACATTTTTAAGCGAAGGAACTGATTTTACAAACTGTGGTCGCCCGTGCGAGAAGCATCGTGTATCTTTACGTGATCGAATTGGCATGCTTCATCCTGTCCGCGTTGATATTGGTTGCCGAAATACAGTGTACAATGCCATCGAACAATCGGGGGCGGAATACATTCCGAATTTTTTATCCCTTGGTGTTCATTCATATCGTGTTGAATTTTTAGAAGAGCCCGCCGAAAAAGTGAAAGAGGTCATCACATTATATCGAGAGGCGCTCGAGGGCAAGCGGAGTGGCACAAGTGTATGGCGAACATTAAAAGCCATCAATCAACTTGGAGTTACACGAGGACAGTTAATAAAAAAATAAGCGGGCTCAAGCTCGCTTATTTTTTCTATTTATACGTTTTACTATATAACTGTAGTTGAGCAAATCTACTAACATAAATTTACAACTAAACAAAAAA
>NZ_DAITON010000015.1:0-7899 GCF_036834105.1 Anoxybacillus sp.
AGGGATGGAAATTAATGTAATGAAAAATGCTCATCTACAGTGATTGAATTTGTTCCGTGCTTTTGCTGACGCGCTCAGCTTTTTCCGCTAACCGTTGCAAATGTTCGTCAATGAGTCGCGACGTTTGATGAATATCGTTTGTGCTCGCATTCATTTCTTCTAGCAAGCTCGCAAACTCTTCATTCAACGTATTTTGACGATCCGTCACATCGGTGGCGATTTTAAAGATGGCTTGCACGTCGCCGTTGTCGTCTAACACAGGGGCATATAGCGCCTCTAGCCATACATGTTTTCTGTGACGGGTGACGCGTTGCACTGTGCCGTAAAACGGTTGTTTCTTTTTTAGACGATTCCAAAATTCCGTATACGCATAGCTGTTTGTGTATTCTGGGAGGCAAAATTGACGGTGGGATACACCGAGTACTTGCTGTTCGGTATAACCCATCGTTTGTAAAAATGCGTCGTTTGCCCATAATACCGTTGTATCAGGGCGAAAGATAATCATCGCAAATGAACGGTTCATCGATTCAAAAAGATGTTGCAAGTTTATAGGAATAGCATGTAATTTCATCGTGCCGTGTCCTCCTAATCATGGGATAGGTCTATTATACTATATCGCATCGTATAGCGGCAATTGCACGTATACTGTCGTTCCTTTTCCGCGTTCGCTTTCAAAACGAATGGAGCCGCCGTGCAGTTTGACGATTTGTTTGACGATCGCAATGCCAAGACCTGTTCCACCATGTTCGCGCGAGCGGGAGCGGTCGGTGCGGAAAAATCGTTCGCCGAGCCGTTCGAGATCTTGTTGCGACATTCCTTGTCCATCATCGGCGATGATGAGCTCGCACATCGTATCTTTTCTCGTTGTGCGCACCGTTATATTGCCGCCGGAAGGAGTGTAGCGCAAAGCGTTGTCTAGCAAATTTTGCAACACTTGTTCGATGCGGTCTGGGTCGCCATCGACGATTAAGTCGTGATCGAGGTCGAGCAAAAGATGAATGTACTTTTCTTGCATCATTCGTTCATACTTTTCCATCGTCTCTTCTATGAGCTGCGCGATCGAAAATGGTGTGCGCACGAGCGGATACGTGCCTTCAAGTTGCGCCAAGTCAAGCAAATCGCGCACAAGTCGCTGCATGCGGCTTGCCTCGCGGTGAATGAGTTTCATATATTTTTTTTGTTGTGCTTCATCTTTCACGACGCCGTCTAACAGCGCTTCGCTATATCCTTTCACATAACTGAGCGGCGTGCGCAGTTCGTGCGATACGTTCGCTAAAAATTCTTTTTTCCGCTCGTCTTCTTTTGCAAGCGCATGCGCCATTTGATTAAACGCTTTCGCTAATTGTCCGATTTCATCTTCTGTCTCCGCTTGTACTTCGACGGAAAAGTCGCCTTGCGACACGCGATAAGCGGCTTGTTGCATATGTTGTAGAGGCTTTGTTAAATGCATCGCAATTTTTCGCCCGACAAATACAGTAATGAATAAAAAAAGGCTGCCGCCGATCATGACGAACATTTGAATGCGCTCGAGCACATCTTCAATGGACGCGAGCGGAACGTATAAATATAAAATGCCCATGAGGCGATGCTCATCTAACAAAGGAATGATGATGCCGACGATGTGGCGCTCAAACGTCTGTTCATATCCTTTTTTCGTTACCGTTTCCCCAGCAAGAAGCCGTTGTCGCTCTTGTTCGCTAATAATGGAGTGATGATCGACTTCAAACGGCAAGCAGGCGCTTAATTCACGCGGATTGTTCACGAGAACGATATCCGCATCCGATACGTCGTTTATGAGGGAGACGGTCGCGCGAAACGAGTCGGTAATGGCGCCTCCTTCATATTTGGCGGCGATGTTCATTCCTTCCCGCAGCAACCGTTGTTCGACGTTTGTAATATAAATGTTTTCATATACGTAAACGACAACTGCGTATAAAAGCCCTACCGCAAGAACTAAAAAGGCGGTAATCGTCAGCCATACTTTTTGTTGTAGTGAAAGTGCGTTAAATCGTCTCATCAAATTTATATCCCACTCCCCATACCGTTTGGATGAGTTGTCCTGCTTCGCCTAATTTAATGCGCAACGTTTTAATGTGCGTATCCACTGTTCGCGTGCTGCCGATATAATGAATGCCCCAGACGCGATCTAATAGCTGCTCGCGCGTAAATACTTGACCGCGATGTTTCATAAACAATATGAGCAGTTCAAATTCTTTTAACGTTAATACAACCGGTTTTCCGTTGACGGTGACTTTTCGTGCTTTTTCATCGACCGCAATCGGACCTGCTTCATGTTTCGTTGTCGTCTCTGCGCTTTTCGTACGTCTGAGCACCGCATATACGCGCGCGACTACTTCGTTTGGGCTAAACGGTTTGACGATGTAATCGTCCGCACCAATTTTTAACCCATAGACGCGATCCCATTCATCGCTTCGTGCTGTTAAAAAGATGATCGGTACTTGGGACCGTTCGCGCACATGCATACAAAAACGATAGCCATCGAGCTTCGGCATCATAATATCTAGTAAAATTAAGTCGACGTGGGTGTTCGCTAGCATCGCTAACCCTGCTTCGCCATCGTCTGCTTCGACGCACGTAAATCCTTCTTGTTCTAAATAGAGACGAAGTAACTCGCGCATTTCTTTTTCATCGTCAATAATTAAAATGGTCGCCACAATTTATTCCTCCTTTGCATCACGGAAAAAGACGTAAAACGGTCCATTTCCGACAGGGACAGTTTTCGTTTGTTTGAGCGTTTTTTCATCAACGAAAACGAGTTCGTTGCTGTCGTAGCTAGCGATCACGATCTCATTTTTCGCTTTTGTCATCGCAAACGGATTCGCTCCAATGTCCAATGCGTTTGTCATACGTTTTGTTTTCGGATCAAACGCGTACAACATGTTTGATCCGTGGCAAAGGACGTAAACGGATTGCTCGGTTTGAAGAAATTGAATCGGCATCGTCTCCGCTGGCACGCGCGCGATCATTCGTCCGTCGACTAGCGAATGGACGAACGCCTCTTGTTGAACGGTTGCGCCACCTCCGTGTCCGCCGACCCATAATTCATCCGTTTCGGTCACGACTAAACCGCTAACGGCAGAATCGAGCGTATCGACCGTTTGTTTTACTTGTTTTGTCCCCCAATCAATGAATGAGATTGCTCCGTTTTTGAAATGAATGACAATCCATTGCCGATGTTTGTCGTCCTCGACAATTGTAAAAGGGGATGGGGGAGTATGAATCGTATCCGTTACTCTCCCATCGAACGTCATGATGGAGACGGTTCCTTTTTTTTCGTTGACAACGAGCAATGCTCGTTCGGTGGCAAGCACGTCTGTTACGCCTTTGTCTACGTTCCACCGTTTCGTTTCTGTTCCTGTCGATAACGTGTAAGCGATCATTTCATCCATGTCTTGTCCGAATAAAACGATCGTATCCCCGTCAGGAAGAAGGGTGGCTTTTGTAATCGGTTGTTTTACTTGCCATGTTGCAAGCTGTTTTTTCGTGTTATAATCAATGAATGACAAGCTTTGTTCTTTCATGTTGACGACGCCGATCACCGCTTGCTCTCGCTCGATCGGGGTGTACGTTTGCGGGGTACAGCTTGTCAATAAAACGATGATGAGTAAAATAAAGAGACGAACACGCATCGCATGAATCCTCCATCGAGTATGTTTATCATCATTGTAACAAATTTTTGTGAACATTTTGTGAAACAAATGTATTGTAACATAGGAAGGGGATGAAAATGAGAAAGTGGCTATTGTTGTTTTCGTTCGTTTTGCTCGTTGTTGCTGGTTGCGCCAATGCGCCTGAAGAAGAATCACTGGCGTATTTAGACGTAAAAATGGCGATTGCGGAGAAGCTCCCGGTCAATGAAGAAGTGGAGCTCGCTTGTTTTGCGACATACGGTGACGAAAAGGTGACAGATGCATCAGAAGTCAAATTTGAAGTATGGAAGCATGGCGAGGAAAACCGCGAAATGATTGAAGGAACGCATGTCGGTGATGGAAAATATGTCGCCCGTTATACGTTTCCGACAAAAGGGACGTACTCTGTCGTGGCGCATGTGACAGCGAAAAATATGCATAACATGCCAAAAGTGGACGTAGTGGTAGAATAAGAAAAACGGCGGAAAATATTCGCCGTTTTTTTTTCATATATATAGAAAAAATGGACGAGTGGGGGAGAGCGTATGTGGATGCGCGCGATGCAAATTGCGTTTGTGTATGTCGGAACTGTTGTTGGGGCAGGGTTTGCGACGGGAAAAGAAATTGTGCAATTTTTTACACAATACGGTGCGATCGGGATGGTGACGATTGCACTCAGCGGAGGGTTGTTTATTTTTTTTGGGACGCGTTTAATGATGATGGCGAATCGGCTTCATGCGCGCTCGTATGAACAACTGAATGCGTATTTGTTTGGAAAAGTGGGCGTTTTCGTTAACGTGTTTATGTTTTTGGTGTTATTTTCTGTCACATCTGTCATGTTGTCGGGGGCGGGAGCGGTGTTTGAGGAACAGCTTCATATGCCAGCATTTGTCGGGCTGATGTTGACGGTGTTGCTCGCTTTTGTGACGATGTTGTTTGGTTTAAACGGCATTTTAAGCGTCAATATGATTGTTGTTCCGCTTATGATCGCCTTTAGTTTATTCATTTCGTTTATGAATGGGGGCGAAATCGTTTGGACAAAGCCGCCGCTTGCCGCTTTTTTTTCCCCGTTTGCGTATGTGGCGTTTAATTTAGCAATGGCTCAAGTCGTTCTCGTTCCGCTGGCGGCGGAGGTGAACGATGAAAAAGTCATTCGTCTCGGCGGATGGTTGGGCGGTTTGTTGTTAATGTTTATTTTATTAAGCAGCCATTTGTCGCTTTCGTTTCTTCCAAAGTTGCAGTCTTACAGCATCCCGATGGCAGAAGTCGTGAAACGTTCGCTCGCTTCGTTTTATGGGCTATATGTTGTCATCATTTACGGTGAGATTTTTACGTCGTTTATTGCGGGGGTGTTTGGATTGCATCGAAAATTAGCTCTTTTTTTTCAAAACCCGATGGTTGTACTAGCGGCGCTTTTATTGGCGATGTACGCGTTTAGTTTAGTTGGTTACCATGCGCTTCTCACTGTGTTGTATCCTTTGTTTGGCTATATGAGTATCGTATTTATTTTCTTACTTTTCTATCGAAAAATGCCTAGCTAGAAAAAAAGAAGTGTAGTACATTGAATGTAGAGGAGGTGGGAGCGCGTGAAAAAAGCGATGGTTGCTTTCGTCGTGGGCAGTTTGCTTTTATTTACGCTTGAAACGTTCCATATCATTCAATGGTATCGTGCGAGTGTATGGCCGGCGGTTGTTTTTTCTTTCGGACTTATTGTTCATCTATATGTGTTTAAGCGCGGTGTGCGGGAGCACGAAGCGTTTCTTTTATTGCCGGCTGCCATTGCGTTATGGATGGGTGCCTTTGCGTTTAGCCAATACTTTTTGCTTAACGACGGAACGATGTATGTGTTGGCGTTTACGATAGGATTGTTAGAATGGTGGATGTTTAGCCATGAAGCGTGGCTAAAACAGCCGCTTCTCTTTTGTTTCGGATGTAGCGTCGTAGCTAGTTTAGAGACAGGGGAGATGTTTTTGCCGCTTATTCTTTCTGTCGTCGGAATTGCAGCATACGTGTATCGCACAAAAAACGAGCGAGCCAATGCGCATTAGGCTCGCTTTTTTCTTATTGCATATGAAAGCGATGTAAAATTTGTTTCAGCTGTCGCACTTCCTCCGCGAGCACAGCCGCTTCTTTGGCGAGTTGATGGACGCTTGACGCTTGTTGTTCAAGACCGCTTGCCGTTTCGTGCACAACTTTTGTGAAGTCATTGGCGATCGTATAAATGTCTCCAATCGCTTCATGCAGTTCGCTTCCTTCTTTCGTCGCTTGCTGCATAAGCGTTCGGTTTCGTTGAATTAAGGCGTGCAATTCATGAGACATCGTTTGAAAGTGAGCGAGACTTTCGGTCATTTTTGTTAGTGAAATCGTCGTTTCATCGATTGTATTCGCCTGCTTCGTCACGGCGGTTGCCACGTTTGACAATTGATGATGTGTATTCGCAAGCGACGACAAAATTTCGGATGCGAAAGCGTTCGTATGCTCGGCCAGTTTACGCACTTCAGAAGCGACGACCGCAAACCCTTTTCCTGCGTCTCCTGCTCTTGCTGCTTCGATGGAAGCGTTTAATGCAAGCATGTTCGTCTGTTCAGCAATGGCCGTAATAGCGGATACTTTTTGCATTAAGGTATCCGCTTCTTTGGCGACGGTTTGAATGGTATGCGCCGTGCCGTTCATGTGTTGGGTAGTTTCTTTCATTTGTTGTTCAATGTTTTGCATATGACGATATCCTGTTTGTGCGGAGTCAAATGTCGTTTGCGCCCGCTTGACTACTTGTTCAATATCCATTTGAACGTTTTGCATATATTGCAACATCGTTTGAATGCGCTGCTTCGCTTCGTCGACAAACGCTGTTTGTTTTTGCGCGCCTTCACGAAACGTCTCCATCGTCGCTGACACTTCATCGAACGCTTCAGCTATTCGTTTCGCCTCTTGTTTTTGTTCATCGCTTACACGCTCAACGGAATGAGTCGCTTTGGCGATTTGTTGCAAAATGGTGCGCAAACCGAGAATGACTTTGTTGATTTCATAGCCGATTTGATGAAAAGCGTTTCGTTTTCCGACCGTTTTTACTTCTACATGAAGCTGCCCGGATGAGACGGAACGGGTAACGTGATACCAAGTGTGCAGCCGGTTCATCACGATTCGGTAAAACGGAAAAGAAACGAGAACGCCGGCCGAACATGTGCTAACGACAAGAATGAGCGTTTGGCTAAGCGACAGCCGCAACATAAGCGAAAAAACAAATAGCGCAACCGTCGGCAATAACACGATCACGCTCAGCCACGTTTCAATATATGGCTGATGGATAAGACGTCCCATACGTAAGTTAAACCGCTTTCCATTTTGTTCAAAAAGCGGACAAGAAGCGTCGATCAGCACTTCGCCTGTATTTCGTTTATACTGCTGTAATAGCGGTACGGTTGTTTTTGCTGATTTTTTTCCTACTTCGTCATCAAAGATGATCCCTTCTCGCAATCGGTTCGTATGCACAAGACCGCGCCCATCTTCATCGACAATGACGAAATATTCATCGCGCTCAAGATGGCGGTCTAATACATCGCGTAACGAATCAAGCTGATGAGCGAGCGGTCGATCAAACTGAAAAGCTTGTCTGACTTCTTTCGCTACCCGCTGCACTTTTTGCAACGCTTTTTTTGCTGGCCGTGAATGTAACAATCGCATCTCCCCCTTTATCCCCTTACTTACAATATACACAATTTTCAAATAATAAAAAAGTCATAAAATAAATGAATGGACAAATGATAAAAAGGGAGGTGATGGCTGATGACGCAATCGAAAAGGCAAAAAGAGCGGCAATGGACGGTGCGCAAGCAGGCGCAAAATGAACCGCATGGTAAAGTGAAGTCGTTTGAACAGCTTGCAAAAGAAGAAAAATAAATGGAAAAGGCTGTCCCAAAAAAGTTTGTGACAGCCTTTCGCCGCGTTATCTTGCTTTTAACGCCCGTATTTCGTTTTCATGTACAAGTGACCGAACAGCAAGCGACTGAATAGCTAGCTCGTGCCGTGCTTGGGTAGCGATGACATCGTCTAGTTTTTGGGACATTTCAGCGAGGTTTTGCTTGATCGTTGGAATTTCATTTACTATTTCTAATGTTTCTAACACGGCTTGCTTAATTAGAGGAATATGTGCGACGTCATCTTTTGTAGCCATACGTTGTTCGATGCTTGCGATATCGTCTTTTGTAGCCATACGTCGCTCGATGTCAGCGATGTCGTCTTTTGTGGCCAT
>NZ_DAITON010000015.1:7999-28698 GCF_036834105.1 Anoxybacillus sp.
GCCATACGTTGTTCGATGCTTGCGATGTCATCTTTTGTAGCCATACGTTGTTCGATGCTTGCGATATCGTCTTTTGTAGCCATACGTCGCTCGATGTCAGCGATGTCGTCTTTTGTGGCCATCGTTTGTTCGATGCGCTCGATACGTTCATTCATGGCAACGATATCGTCTTTTGTAGCCATACGTCGCTCGATGTCTGCCATGTCATCTTTTGTAGCCATATGTTCGCGCAACGATGCGAGCTCATCGAGGATACGTTGAAGCATCTGTTCCACTCTCGTTCACCTCCCCTCGACAAGATTATATCACCATGCATGCGAAAAATCGACAGAAAAAGGGTGCCTCAAACTGATATGAGACACCCGAGCGTTTAATAGTTTAAATCAATGCGAATTCCTTTGACGCTGTACAAAATATTTTCAGCGATATTAGTAACATGGTCACCAGCGCGCTCAAGATTGCGCGTCACGAAAGATAGTTGCGTAATTTGGTTCGTGAACTCCGGCTTTTCGCCCATCAAATCAACTAACTCTTGAATGATTTTTCCTTGCAGTTCATCGACGCGATCATCTTCTAGTGCGATGCGTTTTGCTTCTTCAATATCATCGTTATGAAACGCATGAAGTGCATGATCTAACATTTCGTTGACGATAGCCGCCATTTCAGGAATGTGAACGATCGGTTTGACGTGCGGTTCTGTGCCGATAAATTTGACGGATTTGGCGATGTTGACAGCGATATCTCCGATGCGTTCGACATCAGATGAAATTTTTAGCGCAACAATTAATCGACGTAAATCGGATGCGACCGGTTGTTGCTTTAAAATCGTCATAATCGCAAGCTCATTAATTTCGCGTTCAAGCTCATTTATTTTTTTATCATTTTCGATAATTTCGTCCGCTTTTGCCACATCTTGTGTTTTGAGTGCTTCAATTGCTTCATGTAAAGCATGTTGGGAGGCAGATACCATCGTCATTAATTTCTCGCGCAGTTGTTGAAGCGCTGCATCAAATGTAGAGCGTTTTGTCATGTTGAATCACCTAACTTTTTTTTGTTGTTATTATATCCTGAAAACAGTTCACAAATAAAGCATAATTTTTTTGTAGAATGAATATATGTTTTATGATATATTGTTAGGCGTACAATTGAAGAAGAATTCTGCGCGCGGCGCAGGAGAGGTTCTAGAACACCCTCTATAAAAAAACTAGGGATAGCTATGTCCGTAGGGGGATAGCTTTTTTGTTTTAGAACGCTCTTTCTTCTCACGATGTTAGAAAGGGGAGCGAAAGATGAAAAAAGAAAAAGCAGTCGTCGTGTTTAGCGGCGGCCAAGATAGCACGACTTGTTTATTTTGGGCGAAAAAGCATTTCGCTGAAGTGGAAGCGGTGACGTTCGATTACAATCAACGCCACCGGCTTGAAATTGACGTTGCCGCATCGATCGCAAAACAACTGGAAGTGCCGCATACGGTGCTCGATATGTCGCTATTACATCAACTAGCGCCGAACGCGCTGACAAGAAGCGATATCGCGATCGAGCAAAAAGAAGGAGAGCTGCCATCGACATTTGTTGATGGACGCAATTTATTGTTTTTATCATTTGCAGCCGTGCTTGCCAAACAAAAAGGGGCACGCCATCTTGTCACAGGGGTATGTGAAACGGATTTTAGCGGCTACCCAGATTGCCGCGACGTATTTATTAAATCGTTAAACGTGACGCTCAATTTAGCGATGGATTACGAATTTGTCATTCATACGCCGCTCATGTGGCTCAATAAAGCGGAAACGTGGAAGCTTGCTGATGAGTTGGGGGCGCTTGAATTTGTGCGCACGAAAACGCTCACGTGCTACAACGGCATCATCGCAGACGGTTGCGGTGAATGTCCGGCATGCGTGTTGCGCAAGCGAGGTTTTGAACAATATATGAATGAAAAGAAAGGAGCATATGCGCAATGATCCAACAAATTTATCCGCAAGTGGTGCACCCGTTTCGCTACGAGCTAAATAAAGATATGCAAATCGCTGCAGCGCACTTTATTCCGCACGAAGCGGCAGGACAGTGCGCGAATATGCATGGCCATACGTATTTTGTCAACATTACTGTCGCAGGCGATGAACTCGATGAATCAGGCTTTTTAATTAACTTTCAACAGTTGAAGAAAATTGTTCATAACCGTTTCGACCATACGGTGATGAATGACCATACAGACTTATTTAGCGATACATCGGCCGAACATTTTCCAACGACCGAAGTGGTGGCACGGAAAATTGCTGAAATCGTTCAAGCCCACTTAGATACGTTGCCAAATCGTCCGACGTGCGTGCAAGTGTTTGTGCGCGAGTCCCCAACAAGCTATGTCGTATATCGTCCGAAAGCAGGGAAACAATAATGGAGCGCATCCCAATCATTGAAATATTCGGTCCGACCATTCAAGGGGAAGGGATGGTCATTGGACAAAAAACGATGTTTGTGCG
This sequence comes from Anoxybacillus sp., assembly GCF_036834105.1. Classification (NCBI taxonomy): domain Bacteria; kingdom Bacillati; phylum Bacillota; class Bacilli; order Caryophanales; family Anoxybacillaceae; genus Anoxybacillus; species Anoxybacillus sp. The sequence continues at coordinate 10,474 of NZ_DAITON010000015.1, forward strand.
CACAGCAGGATGTGATTATCGCTGCCATTGGTGCGACTCATCGTTTACGTGGGACGGTTCGGCGAAAGATGAAGTGGAATGGCTGACGCCCGAACAAATTTGGCAACGGCTAAAGCAACTCGGAGATGACCGTTTCAACCACGTGACGATTTCCGGCGGCAATCCCGCGCTGCTTAAAGGGCTTTCGGCGCTCGTTGCCCATTTGAAAGAAAAAGGGGTGCGCATTGGATTAGAAACGCAAGGGAGCGTATGGCACGATTCGTTTGACAATATCGACGATTTGACGATTTCACCAAAGCCGCCAAGTTCAAACATGGAAACAAACTTTGCGACGCTTGATATGATTATGGATCGTTTAGCTACGCATCGCGGACGGGTGAGCTTAAAAGTCGTCGTGTTTAACGATCAAGATTTTTCTTATGCGACGTATGTGCATCAACGTTATCCGTCCGTTCCGTTTTACGTGCAAGTAGGCAACGATCATATACATGAAGCAGACGATGCGACACTTCGCTTCAAACTATTACAAAAGCTTGAATGGCTCGTTGAACAAGTCATACAGTCTAAACATATGAACGACGTTTGCGTATTGCCGCAACTGCATACGTTATTGTGGGGCAATCGCCGCGGCGTATAACTAAAGGAGGAGAAAAAATGGCAGGGAGAAAAGAAGAACAATTGCAAGGGGTAACACTTCTTGGAAACCAAGGAACGAAATATGTATTCGAATACAATCCAGACATTCTTGAAGTGTTCGATAACAAACATCCTGATCGCGACTATTTTGTAAAATTTAACTGTCCGGAGTTCACGAGCTTATGCCCTAAAACAAATCAACCAGATTTTGCTACAATTTACATTAGTTACATTCCTGATAAAAAATGTGTTGAAAGTAAGTCGCTCAAGTTATATTTATTTAGCTTCCGCAATCATGGCGATTTCCATGAAGATTGCGTCAATATTATTATGAACGATTTAATTCGCGTCATGGAGCCACGTTATATTGAAGTGTGGGGTAAATTCACGCCGCGCGGTGGCATCTCGATCGACCCTTATTGTAACTGGGGTCGCCCGGGAACGAAATATGAACAAATGGCAGAATATCGTTTGTTAAATCACGATTTATATCCTGAAAAAGTAGATAATCGGTAACGAAAGGCTGGCTTGCATAAGTCAGCCTTAAAAAATTCAAAAATGATAGCTAGTTTTTTTTCGGAAACGGGTATATAATGACAAATTGTTATGAACCTTTTTTCGTTTGGGGGGTCTTCATTTGAGACAGAGAACTGCTCTTTTGATCGGAGCAACCGGATTAGTTGGAGGCGAGCTTCTTCAGCGATTGCTTCGTTCAGAGCATTATGAACGAGTGACAGTGTTTGTGCGAAAGCCTATCGCTTGTACACATGAAAAGTTACAGCAAGTCGTCGTCCATTTCGATCAGCTGGAACAATACGAAGAATATTTCCACGTGGATGATGTATTTAGCTGTTTAGGGACGACGATGAAAAAAGCAAAAACGAGACAACAATTTATTAAAGTCGATTACGAATATACGTTGCGTGCAGCCAAACTGGCGGAAAAATGTCACGTCAAAACGTTTTTATTCGTTTCTGCGATCGGTGCTGATCCGCACTCGATGTTTTTTTACAATCGCGTCAAAGGGGAAACGGAAGAAGCGTTGCAACGCTTGACGATTCGTTCACTTCATATTTTCCGTCCGTCTTTGTTGACAGGAGCGCGCGAAGAATTTCGCCTTGCTGAAAAAACAGCGGAGTGGGTTTTTCACGGTTTTTCGTTCGCGTTTGTCGGCAAATGGGAAAAATATAAGCCGATTGCGGCAAAACAAGTAGCAGAAGCGATGTATTACGCGGCGCTTTCGGAAAAACAAGGGGTGCACATTTACGAATGTAGCGAAATGAAAGGGCAATGTGAACAAAAAAGAGGGCTGTCTCATCAACAATAAGCAGCCCTCTTCTCGTTATTCCACAATTTTGTAGTTTTTATGATTGACGACCGTTCGCTCTTGCAAGTCAAGTTCTTTATAGTTTTCCATGTACGTTAAATCGACAATCACGGAATTTTCGTTTACTTTTTCAACGATTCCCCGCAGCCCATTTTTAAATTCAATGACATCGCCAATTTGCGCTTTTTTCATTGAAAATCCCCTTTACTTTTGAATTTTTAAACCTTTTTTCTATTTTGCATGATTTTTCCTCATTCGTAAAGGGCATTTTTAACTAGAAAACGATTTTAGCGCTGTGGCCAATACGGCATCGGCATGCCCGGCCAATATGGCATTTGTTGCGGCATTTGTGGGAACGGCATTTGCGGCCACATCGGTCCGATTGGCATGCCACAGCCGCAATCGCTCGGCATCATTTGTGGCATTGGCATTATTTGCGGCATCATTTGCGGCATTTGTTGCGGCATCATTTGCGGCATCGGCTGCGCTTGTTGTGGCATCATTTGTTGATCCATGCGGAAATCTTCATACATATTCCAGTCATTCATCGTTCATCTTCCTTTCTTTCATTTAGAATCCACCAACATTGTATGTGCGTTTTTTATAGACGTGTGTCAATATAACAAAATTAGGCATTCGCACATCGTATTGACATTCCCATTGAAGCGCGTTAAAACAAAGAAAGGGAGGGATGAACGTGACTGAGCAAGAAGCGAAACAACATATTGAACAGTTACGCACGCGAAACATTCCACATCTCCTTGTGAAAAAAGAACATTTTTTAACGTTTCGCCATGTGCTCGTCCAACAAGAAGATTTCAAACATTTTCGCGGCGTCGCCCAGCGCGGCGGTGATGTTATTTATTACTACATGGATGAGCCGCGCAGTTAACGTATCGCTTCAGCTTTTTTACAGCGGATATGCGCCATTGTTTCACCGCATGGACGGTCACGCCTTCTTCATCGGCAATTTGTTTCAACGTCTTTCCTTCGATGACGTGGCGAACGAGCCATATTCGCTCGCGCGGCGTCATGTCGCGCATCGCGTCTTCCCATATGATGTCGCCAAAAAAATCAACGTCTTCTCTCAACATTTGTTCGTCTAATAACGGAATGGCGACGTTTTTCGTTTCTTTCCGCAACTGTGATACGATGCGCCAACGAATCATTTTAAACGCAAACGAATGAAACGATCCTTTCGTCTCATCGTATCGCTCGTACGCCTCCCAAAGTGCGATGAGCCCGATTTGCATATATTCATCGACGACGTGACGGCGAATATGCAATTTGCGAATTATATAAGAAATAAGCGGGCGGTATTGCTCGACGACCGTTTCAAATGACATATGTGCTTCCTTTCCCGAAAGCGCGCTCTCGATGATTCCGCGGTACGTTTAGCTTATCAAAGCGGCTCGTTTGGCGCGAATCGGAAAATAGACCGAAACAATGGGTTAACATGTCCGCATATACATCATATCCCTTAAGGAAATAGGGAAAATGGGACGGAAAACGGTGGGGAAATGGGGCGTTTACGAAAAAAATGTTTTGAACGATGGGAAAATTTTGTGCTATCATAATAAAAAGTGGAAAGGTATGAGCAACATGAAAATAAGAAAAGCGATCATGAATGAACAATCGTCACAACAAAACGTATACATTTACGAAAATAAAAAGGAACAATATATCGTTGTTGCTATTCCTTATTTAGAATGGTCTATGCAAGTGACTTATGACGATTTAGCGAATATTGAATCGCGCCTACACCACTCGCTGCAACGTGTGTTAGACGAACAACATGCGTTATCGCTTGCGGTGAAGCTCGCGCAATGGATGAGAGAAATGTAAAAAGAAAGGTTCCGTTGTCAAATGAAATACGCCGTTTCCCTCTATGTAATTGTTAGTTTGGCTTGGATTATATTGACCGACTTATATGTAGACAAATTGCCTGTTCCACAACATATTGCGCCATACGTGCAAACGGTCAAAGGCTCGCTTTTTGTCGTGCTATCGGCGGTATTTATGTATATCGCCTTAAAAAAACATCGCGCGTTAAAACAAATGAGCGAAAGGGAGAAAGAACTGTTGACGCTCATTCATGCGATGCCTGATTTCGTATCGTTTAAAGATGGACAAGGGCGCTGGCTAAGGGTGAACGAATTCGGCTTGAAGCTATACGGCCTTGAGCATGTCGATTATAAAGGAAAAACGGATGCGGAGCTCGCGGAATATACCCCTCATTTTCGTGAAGCGCTATTATATTGCGTCCATTCTGATGAAGAAACGTGGCGAGCCAAAACGGTGACGCGCGCAGAGGAATCGTTTCCGATGCCAAACGGTGAAATGAAAACGTTTGACGTCATTAAAGTGCCGCTATTTTACGAAAACGGGAAACGAAAAGGGCTTGTCGTCATCGGGCGCGATATTACACAACAAAAAGTGACCGAGCAGCTGTTATTGAAGAAAGAAAAATTGTCGGTCATCGGCGAATTAGCGGCAGGCATCGCCCACGAAATTCGCAACCCGCTCACATCGATTAAAGGCTTTTTACAAATGATGAAAGAAACGAAACAAGTAGATGAGCGGTTCGTGCAAATTATGTTAGACGAAATTGAGCGCGTCAATCAAATTGTCACCCAACTTCTCGTGCTTGCTAAGCCGCAAATGAAAGCGTATAAACCGATCCATGTAAACGATGTTATCGATTACGTCATCGGGTTGTTTACGTACGAAGCGATTTTGCAAAACGTACAAATCAAATACGAACCGCGCACAAAAGCGATCGTGTATGGCGATAAAAATGGGCTTATTCAAGTTGTCGTCAACGTGGTGAAAAACGCACTCGAAGCGATGCCGAAAGGTGGAGTGCTGACGATCGCAACGGCAGACGAAGACGATCGCGTGCATATCATCATTGAAGATACAGGAAAAGGCATTGAACAAGAACGACTGAAACATATCGGAGAACCGTTTTATACGCTAAAAGAAAAAGGCATGGGTCTCGGCTTAACGACGAGCATGAAAATCGTTCATGAGCATAAAGGAACGATGCACATCGAAAGCAAAGTCGGCAAAGGAACGAAGGTTCATATCGTGTTGCCGCTTCATAAAAATGACCCGTCGTAACAACGGGTCATTTTTATCATCATTCAACCCATGTCGTGAGCTCATCAATCGGCAAACGGTATGATGCATGAGCAGGAGCGGCTGCTTTTCCAACCGTAATAAGCATGACAGGGACGTACCGGCTTGGAATGTTGAAAGCGTCCATGAACGCTTTCGTGTCGAAGCCGCCGATGGCGCACGTATCAAAGCCTTCCGCTTTCGCTGCCAACATGAATTGCATCGCAGCTAACGACGCGTTTGTGAAGGCGGCGTCGCGGGCATATTGCGCATTCGTATAGGCGCTTTCAATTTGTTTAGCGAGCGTTTCTTTTATGTCTTTCGTCATCTTTCCTTCTGCGACGAGCGGATCGTACACCGCATCTGTTTTTTGATGAGCTTGTAAGTCCCCGAGCACCGCAACGACAGCTGATGCATCAACGATTTGTCGTTGGTTGTAGGCGATCGGAAGCAGTTTTTGTTGCGCTTCTTTTCCGAAGATGACGACGAAATGCCAATGTTGCAAATTCCAAGCGGACGGGGCTTTCCCTGCCGCCTGTAAAAGCTTCGTTAATTGTTCTTTTGAAATCGAGGCGTTCGGGTCATATTGACGAACCGATTTTCGTTGTTCAATAACTGAAAGCATATATATCCTCCTTGTTGTAAACAAAAATAATGTTTCTTACTTTTTGTTAGTTACAGATGTTATATTAATTTAGTTACATTTTGTTTGTCAAACTTTATGCATAAAGGTGATGAATCGATGGAACATTCGCACGTTTGTCCGAAAATTGAAGCGGCATTTCAACTGCTTGGGAAGCGATGGAACGGACTTATTATTCACGTCTTATTTCGCGGTCCGCTTCGTTTTAAAGACTTAGCAGAAAGCATTCCCGACATTAGTCAAAAAATGTTGACGGAACGACTAAAAGAATTGGAAGAAGAACAAATTGTCGTTCGCCACGTGTACCCAGAAAAACCTGTCCGCATTGAATATGAACTAACAGAAAAAGGAAAAGATTTGCATATCGTGATGGAAGCGGTGCAAACGTGGGCAGAAAAATGGATGTAGTCCCTACCCTTTTGCGGCTGTCGTTGCGATAGTAATAGGTGAAAGGAGGGGAGAGGCGTGATTCAACGTTCACAACTTCGGTTAACGTTTGAAGTCGGAGTGACGGAAACGGGCAAGCCGATATATAAAAATAAAACGTACGTCATTAAACCGAACGCAACGGAAAGCTCGCTCGTCTCTGTCGCTCAAGCGCTTGCCTCTTTGCAAAGCGCTCCGCTCGTTCACGTATATCGCACCGATGTGCACGTATTAGGCGAATAGGGGGGATAAGAAGTGAAAACGCTCGAATTGCAGTTTGTAAATGAAGAAGGAAAGACCGTTCGTTTGACGATTGATGAACCGCGTGAACATGTGACGCAAACGGAAATTGCCAACGTGATGGACGTTATCATTGCGGCAAACGTCTTTCCATCGAGCGGCGGCGATCTCATCGCGAAAAAGGGAGCGCGCCTCATTGACACAACTGTGACACAATGGACGTTTGCCTAAACGGTGCAAGGTGTCCCGTAACTGGGGCACCTTGTTGTATATAAGCTAAAACAGGAAGGAAGGAGAGAAGATGGAAGCTTATTTGTCACTTCTTTCCGATGTCGGTTTTCCGATCGCGGTGACGTTTTATTTGCTGCATCGGATTGAAGGCAAATTAGATGCCGTCATCGACTCGATTCGCACGTTAGGCGAGCAATGGAAAGCACCCAGCTAAAATGGGTGTTTTCTTTTTATTTTCAATTTGTTAACATAAACATATAAACAAGTGGTTTATGTGAGTTAAGGGGGATTATCCATTGTTTAGACGAAAACAACAACAACGCAACGACCAACTTGAAGCGATTTTACAAATGAAAGAAGAGCCAATTCGCCTGCATGATGCAACGGTACAACGCCAGCTTGCGCTCATCGGCATGACGACGAAAGATGTCGCCGTGTTGCGATATGTTCAGCCGTATATCGAAGCGCATATCGACCGCATTGTTGACGCGTTTTACGGCGCACTTCAAAAAGAAAGCCATTTGCTTTCTATCATTCAAACGCATAGCACGATTGAACGGCTAAAACAGACGTTAGCGGTTCATGTGAAAGAAATGTTTAGCGGAACGATTGATGAAGCGTTTATTGAAAAAAGGCGTCGCGTCGCTCAAGCGCACGTGCGCATCGGCTTAGAGCCGAAATGGTATATCGCTTCGTTTCAACATTTGCTTGAGGAAATATTAGCGGTGATGCTCGAGCAATTTCCACATCCATCTGATGTCATCGTCATTATGAAAACGGTGTCAAAAATGTTAAACGTTGAACAACAGCTCGTTCTTGAACAATACGAACGGGAAAATGAAGCGCTTCGGATGCAAATGGAAGCGTTAAAGCAACAAATGAAAGAGCAAGTGAAATTGTCGCTGCAACAGCTCAGTCGCGTGTCTGAAGAAGTAAGCGCTTCCGTCGCGTCGTTAAACGCGCAAGCAGCCGGCATTTCTAAAGCGGCGCAAGAAGCGTCTGCTGTGGCGCTTGCGAGCGCGGAGAAGTCAACGGCAGGCAAACAGCGGCTCCAAACGCAAGTAGAAAATATGTTGCACATGGACGAAAAAATGAAACAAATTGAAGCGAATATGGACAAGCTTCAGGAAGCGATGCATGAAATTGAACATATTGCTTCACTCGTCACATCCATTGCCGATCAAACGAATATGCTTTCGCTCAACGCGTCCATTGAAGCGGCGCGGGCAGGAGAGCACGGAAAAGGGTTTGCAGTCGTCGCTGATGAAGTGCGCAAACTGGCGACGCAAACGAAACAATCTGTCGCTGACGTTTCGCGCGTATTAAGCGACATTCAACACCATCTCGCTACGATGGCACAATCGCTACATGAAGCGTCACGTTCAATGACCGACAGTGCAAATCGAATGAAAATGATTGATTCGTTTTTCGATGAGTTTGCTCATGCGCTCGAGAAAATTTGTCAATATAGTGTGCGCATTGACGATGAAATGAAGGCGTGCGTACAAGCGGTGGGCGACATTCATGAAGCGATCGCGCACGTCTCCGCGTCAGCGGACGAGTTAGAAGGACTAGCGAGCGACTTGTAAACTAATTCGTTTGCTTTCTCTCTTTTTCCGTCTTGCGAATGTATTGTCTCGGTTGAAACGGCTCATGATGCCTTTCGTTTACCGCCGCGTAAATGGAAGGCTCAATTTTTTTTCCGACTGTTTCATAGTTATCAGACAGGATGGCCAACATAAGGAAAAGAATCATTCTGCTCTTCCTTTCTTTTTTTATCACTTATTGTGAAAAAAAATGAAACTTTTTATACATATTGTTCGTATAAAAAACAGGATGGCTATGTCAGAAGGGGGTTGATTGTTATGCCGACATTACATATGGCGATGCTCTCGCCGTTTTTATTGGCGCTATGTGTTCCATTTTTGTACAAATTCGTTCGTTCGTTTCATGTCGGGTGGTTTGTCCTCCCGCTACCGATTGTGCTATTTGTTCATTTTTTATCTTACATGGATGATGTACGCAAGTATGAAGCCGTTCGCGCGACGATGCCATGGATTCCGTCGCTCGACATTTCGTTTGACGCATATGTTGACGGATTAAGCTTGCTGTTTGCGCTATTGATTACGGGAATCGGCTCGCTCGTTGTGCTGTATTCCATTTACTACTTACAAAAAGGAAAAGAGCAGCTCGGAAACTTTTACGTCTATTTGCTTTTATTTATGGGGGCGATGCTTGGCGTCGTGTTATCCGACCATCTCATTGCGTTATACGTCTTTTGGGAATTGACGTCCATTTCATCATTTTTGCTTATCGCCTATTGGTATACGCGCGATCGTTCGCGCTACGGGGCGCAAAAATCGATGCTCATTACGATGTTTGGCGGACTGCTGATGCTCGGGGGATTTGTTGCACTTGCCATTGCAGGTGGGACGTATAGCATACGTGAGTTGATGCATACACCATTAACAGAACATCCGCTTTTTATCCCCGCACTTTTCCTTATTTTGTTCGGCGCCTTCACAAAATCGGCGCAGTTTCCGTTTCACATTTGGTTGCCTGATGCGATGGAAGCACCAACGCCTGTTAGTGCATATTTGCACTCAGCCACGATGGTGAAAGCCGGCATTTATTTAATTGCGCGCTTGACGCCTATTTTTGCTGTATCTTCTCTTTGGGTTTGGACGGTTGCGCTCGTCGGGATTGTGACGTTATGTTGGGCGTCGTTTTTAGCATCGAAACAGACGGATTTAAAAGCGATTTTAGCGTATTCAACCGTCAGTCAGCTCGGGCTTCTTATGTCGCTTTTAGGCGTCGGAGCGCTTGCGTTTCATTACGATGGGATGGAAGAAAACGTATTTATGGTTGCGGTGTTAGCAGCGATTTTTCATTTGTTTAACCACGCGACGTTTAAAGGGAGTTTATTTATGGTTGTCGGCATCGTCGATCATGAAACGGGGACGCGCGACATTCGCCGGCTTGGCGGATTAATGACGATCATGCCGATCACATTTACGATCGCGTTGATCGGCTCGCTTTCGATGGCAGGCTTGCCGCCGTTTAACGGCTTTTTAAGTAAGGAAATGTTTTTTACCGCGATGTTGCGTGCGAAAGATGTTGAAACATGGGCCATCATATTGCCTGTCGTCGCATGGGTAGCGAGCGTGTTTACGTTTTTATATAGCATATTGCTCGTTAGTCGCACCTTTTCCGGAACGTACAAGCCGCATTTGTTGAAAAAAGAAGCGCATGAAGCGCCGATCGGCATGCTCGTTGCACCGATCGTGTTAGCATCGCTCGTCGTTTTCATTGGGCTTGTGCCGAACGTCTTGTCTGACTCGCTATTTGCACCGGCTGTATATGCGGTATTAGACGGATTGTTTGCGCCAAATGAAGCGCTAGACGTGCACATTTCCCATTGGCACGGTTTTACACCTGAACTGTTCATGACGCTTGGCGTATTGTTGTTCGGTTTATTGTTGTATCGCACGTTTCCAAAATGGAACAAGCTATACGACCGCCTGTCTGAACGAATGTCATTTAACTTTTTGTATGACCAGTCGTTCGTTTGGATGGAAAGAGGGGCGCGTGCGTTTATGTTGCGCATCATGACAGGCTCTATGCGCGCGTACTTAATATACATGTTTACGGCGCTTGTTGTTTTACTTTTATTTACAATCGGCTGGAATGAGCGGTGGGTCATTGACGTCAGCCGTCTTGCCCATGTGCGCATATACGAAGTCGTATTAGCTGTCGCGATCGTCGCCGCAACAATAACGACAGTAATGGCTAAATCGCGTTTGACAGCGATCGTCTCACTAGGGGCAGTCGGCTATGCGGTAGCATTGTTTTTCGTGCTATTTCGTGCCCCTGATTTAGCGTTGACGCAGCTTGTCATCGAAACGATTTCCGTTGCGCTCTTTCTGCTTTGTTTTTACCATTTGCCGAAGTTTAGCCAAAAGCAAGAAAGCGTTCGGTTTAACTTAGGAAATGCCCTTATTTCTATTGCGGTTGGCGTGACAATGAGCATCATTGCTTTTTTAGCTTACGCAGGAAAACATTTCGATTCTATTTCGCAATATTATGTCGACAATACGTATGAGAAAGCGGCAGGGAAAAATATGGTGAACGTCATTTTAGTCGATTTCCGCGGCTTTGATACGTTGTTTGAAATATGCGTGCTAGCGATTGCTGCTTTAGGCATTTATGCGATGGTGAAATTGCGATTAGCGAAGGAGGATGAGCGATGAGGCGAAACGATGTCATTTTACGAACAGTAACAGCGGTTGTAACGCCAATCATCGTTTTGTTTTCCGTCCAGCTATTTTTCGCCGGCCATTACTATCCGGGCGGTGGATTTATCGGCGGATTAATGACGGCTGGCGCGATCGTTTTATTGCTTTTGGCGTTCGATATTGAAACGGTTCGAAAAATGGTTCCGATCAACTATAAATGGCTCGTTGCAATCGGATTGTTGTTTGCCGTCGGGACAGGAATGATGGGCATGTTTTGGAATCGACCATTTTTAACGCATGCGTACCAATACGTCCATTTGCCGTTGCTTGACCATACGTCGCTTCATACGGCGGTGCTATTTGATTTAGGTGTGTATTTTGTTGTCGTGGGCGTGACAATGATTATTATTGAAACGATAGGGGAGAGCGACTAATGGAACTGCTTATGATTGTCGTTATCGGCTGTTTATTCGCCGCCGCGACATATTTGTTGCTCAGCAAAAGTTTGCTTCGCATCATTATCGGAACAGGATTGCTTAGCCATGGCGCCCACTTGTTGTTGTTGACGATGGGGGGGCTAAAAGCAGGGGCGCCTCCGCTTTTAGGAGAGAAGGCGGCACGATACGTCGATCCGTTGCCGCAAGCGCTCATTTTAACGGCGATCGTCATTAGCTTTGGGGTAACAGCGTTTTTCTTAGTATTGGCGTATCGCTCATACCAAGAAATTGGAACAGATCATATGGAAGGGATGAAGGGAGATGAATAACCTTCTGCTTTTACCGATTGTTATTCCGCTTATGACGGCGATCATCCTTATTTTTTTTCCAAAACATGTGTTTTGGCAACGTGTCGTCTCATTCATCTCGACATGCAGTTTAGTCGTCGTAAGCGGTGCATTGTTGTACCGTGTGCATATAGACGGCATTCAAACGTTAAATCTCGGCAATTGGCCGGCTCCATTTGGCATTACGCTCGTGTCCGATCCGCTGTCGGCTTTGCTCGTGTTGACGACGAGCATCATCGCGCTCGCTTGCTTAATATATTCGTTTTATGCGATCGGTCATGAGCGGGAAACGTTTTATTACTATTCGTTTTTTCAATTTTTAATCGTCGGTGTGAACGGAGCGTTTACGACAGGGGATTTGTTTAACTTGTTCGTCTTTTTTGAAGTGATGCTCATGTCTTCTTATGTGTTGCTTGTGCTTGGCGGAACGAAAATTCAATTGCGCGAAACGATTAAATATACGCTTGTGAACGTCATTTCTTCCGCCCTATTTGTCGTGGCAGTTGCGTATTTATATGCGGTGACAGGTACGCTAAATATGGCACATTTAGCTCAACGTATACATGAGCTCGGCGCATCGCCTATTTTAACGGTTATTGCGGTGTTGTTTATGATCGTGTTTGGGTTGAAAGGTGCGATTTTTCCATTTTACTTTTGGCTTCCAGGTGCATATTACGCGCCCCCAACACCGGTGTTAGCGCTGTTTGGTGGATTGTTGACGAAAGTGGGAGTATATTCGATCTTACGTACGTTTACGCTTTTATTTACGCAAGAGGCTACTTATACGCATACGTTGCTCGCTTGGCTTGCGCTCGGCACGATCGCCATCGGTGTCATCGGAGCAGTTGCGTATAACGATATGCGCTACATCGTCATTTATAACATTATTGCCGCAGTTGGTGTTATGATTTTTGGGATAGCGATGATGACGCCGGAAAGTTTAGAAGGGACTATTTTTTACATGTTGCAAGATATGGTCATGAAAGCGACGTTATTTTTACTAGTTGGCATCGTTTTTTTCATGACGCAGTCAAACGATATTCGCTCATTTTCAGGATTAATGGCATCGTATCCGCTGCTTGGCTGGTCGTTTTTTATCGCTGCATTGTCGCTTGCTGGCATTCCGCCGCTTAGTGGGTTCATCGGCAAGTTGTTAATTGTGAAAGCAAGTTTTCATGCTGGTTTGCTTTTTGAAGCGATCGTCATCTTATTGTCTAGTTTGCTCGTGCTATATTCGATCATGAAAATATTTATGAACGGCTTTTGGGGCGAGAAAAGAGGGTTTGAACAAAAACCGCTTGACGCGCGGTTCGTTCCTGTATTGTTACTGCTTATTTTATCGGTCGCATATGGGATCGGCATTGAATTTGTCCGGCCGTTTGTGATGGATGCGGTCAGTGTGTTAGTCGATCCGAATATGTACATTCAAGCGGTGTTAAAGGAGTAGAAAGCGATGGCATTTCAAATTTTATTAAACGTCTGTTTAGCGTTCGTCTGGATGTTTTTAACCGTCTCATTTAACGGGGCGTCGTTTATAATCGGGTACGTCATCGGCTTGTTGATCGTTTTTATGTTGCGCCGATTTTTCCACTCGCGCTTTTATCTCGTTCCGGTGTTTGTCATGATGAAGCTGCTTTTTATCTTTCTCAAAGAGCTCATTTTATCAAACATCGCTGTGTCAAAAGTAGTTATGAAGCGTTCGTTAAACATTCAACCTGCTATTTTTGCTTTGCCGACAGAGTTGAAAAAGGAATGGGAAATTACGGTGTTAGCGATGCTCATTACGCTCACGCCAGGTACGCTCGTTTTAGATGTGTCTGATGATAAAAGCACGTTGTATATTCACGCCTTAAATAGTCCAGATGTGCATGAAGCGATTCAAAGCATTAAGCAATCGTTTGAAAAAACGATTATGGAGGTGAGCAAATGATTTGGAACGTAGCTCTTGTCATTCTTTCGCTTGCGATGATCGGCTTTTTATATCGCGTCGTCAAAGGTCCGAGCACAGCGGATCGCATTATTGCCCTCGATGCGATGGGCATTACGCTTGCCGGGATGGTGGCGATCGTTTCGATGTTGCTAAATACGAGCGCGTTTCTAGACGTCATTTTGCTCATCGGTATTTTAGCGTTTGTCGGTACGGTCGCATTCGCGAAGTTTTTAGAGAAAGGGGTTGTCATTGAACGTGGTGACCGCGATCGTTAATGTGCTTGTCGCAACACTTGTTTTGCTCGGTGCGTTACTTACGCTGTTGTCTGCGGTTGGCGCCATTCGTTTGCCGGACGTATATACGCGTAGCCACGCCATCAGCAAAAGTACGACGCTTGGCATCATGTGTATTTTACTCGGTGCATTTTTTCACTTTTTGCTTGAAAACAATGAATTTAACTCACGGCTTTTACTTGGCATCGTGTTTATTTTTATGACATCTCCTGTCGCGGCGCATCTCATTAGCCGAGCCGCGTATTACACGAACGTGCCGCGTTGGGAAGGAACGATTCGTGACGATTTAAAAGAAAAAGCTGGCGGAAAATAACCGTCAGCTTTTTTTATGCAAAATATGAGCGAATGATCGTGTTGAGCTCTGCACCATGTTTCGTCGGAATTTGATGTCTTGCCCCATCCACATATACGATACGAACATCGCGAGCATGTTGTTTGAATATACGCCCATATGCATGCATGTAATAATCGCGCGCTCCGTATATGAGTAAAATCGGGCAACGAAGCTCGTGCAAGCGGTCGGTGGAACGGTAATGAAGACCTGCGACGTACATTTCATACAATCGCTTTCTGTCGCTTAACTGAACGTATTCAGACATCATGTGTTGTTCTTCTTTCGTCGTGCCGTGGGATGCGCCGAGTACGTTCGCTAAAAGCGACATTCCGTGCCATTTTACTGCATATATGCCTAGTAAAAATTCGCCGTATAGTAGCGGCGTGCATACTTCAGAAAAGCCGCCGATGAGTATGAGCGCCTTCACTTGATGCGGATATTGCAACGCGAAATGTTGGGCGATCGAACCGCCATTAGAATAACCGCAGACGATCGCTTCTTTCAGTTCGAGATGGTTGAACAACTCATGCAAATCACTAGCTAATATGTCCATCGTTATGTTTTTATTTCCTTTTCCACTTTTCCCGTTTCCTCTTAAATCGTACGTTACGACTTGAAATGAAGAAGCAAGTTCGCGCTGACGATGAAATGTTACACTTCCCATGCCGGGAGGATGAACGAATACGAGCGGTGTCCCCGTTCCATTGACCTCATAGTACAAAGGAACGGAATGTTCGACAAATGTATAAGGCATCTCACATCTTCCTTTCATGTTTATACTTATAGTATGCGAAAAAAGGCCGATCATTTATGCTTATTTCAATTTAATGGAAGAATAGTTTGAAAATATACGGTTAATAGATTAATAGTTTCATGTTATCATATGAGCAAGGAAGCGCTTCAAAAAATGAAAAAAGGAGTTTGGCACGATGAAAAAGACGATTGTAGCTGGAGCGGTATTATCGACGTTATTTTTAGGAGAAAAAGCGGTTGATGCGGCACAATATACAGTTAAGTCGGGCGATTCGTTATGGAAAATTGCCCAAACGTTCCGCACATCGGTCAATGAATTAAAAACGTTAAATCAACTAACGACAGATACGATTTTTATTGGACAAGTATTGCAAGTGCCTGATGCGAACGTGCAACCAACGGCACCTGTGACACAACCGACAGCGCCAACGATACAAACAACAACATATACGATTCAGCGCGGCGATACGTTATCAACGATCGCACGCCAATATAACACGACGGTTACACGCCTTCTCGAACTAAACCCGACGATTACAGACGTGAACCGTATTTACGTTGGACAAACGTTAACAGTACCGACAACAAATACAACAACAAACCAGCTCATATCGCCGACACCTGTGACACAACCAACAGCGCCGACAAATAGCGCAAGTAAATCGTATATTGTCCAACCTGGCGACACGTTGTCAACGATTGCGCAAAAATTTAATGTGACGGTAAACGATTTACTCGCACTAAATCCAACGATTACAAACGTGAACTTTATTCGCGTTGGCCAAACGATTAACGTGCCGCTTTCATGGGAAGAACGGGCGAATGCAATCATTGAAACGGGAAAAAAATATGTCGGAGCAGCATATTTGTTCGGAGCGCCAACGACGCGCACAGACGTTTTTGATTGCTCATCGTTTACGTATCGTGTCTATAGCGAAAACGGTATAACATTGCCGCGCACATCGCGTGAACAAGCGATGGTTGGGACAGAAGTGCCGCTTGCAAGCGTGCGCAAAGGGGACTTAATCTTTTTTGATACGACGGGGGATGGAATTATTAACCATGTATCCATCGTTGTAGATAGCGAAACGCTGTTGCACGCTGCTACAAGCACAGGCGTGGCGTTCGCAAACATGAAGCCGTATTGGGCGCCGCGTGCGGTCAAAGCTGTTCGTCTTTTTTAACGGAACAGTAAGCAAAAAGATGCCCCTTACGTTTGAGGCATCTTTTCGTTTATCGTTAGCACCGTTTCAATCGCTTCATGGACAGAAGAAACGACGTAGTTTGCTTCGCTTTTCACTTGTTCGTGTGCATGTGACATGACGAAGCTATGTGGGGTAAGACGAAACATCGGAATGTCGTTAAACGAGTCGCCAAAGCAAGCGACTTCCTCTCCCTTCAGTTGCAAATGATTCATAAGCAAGCGAAGCGCTTCCCCTTTGCTAATTTGTTTTGGCATAATGTCTAAACAACGAGGTTCGGAAATAAACGTATCGACATACCGATCCCATTGTTTATGAACGAACGACTGAAAGCGATTGACGACGTCTTCTTCAGCAATGACGGTAATTTTTGATGGGGAAAGGTCATGGCCGATCGCATCGAGCATCTGTTTCTTTTCAACAATATCAAAAAATAGCCGCGATCGCATATGCTCCATTTGTTCCGTTTTCGTTTCGACAAAGCTTGTATGTTCATCGCAGACGAGCACGATTGCTTCGAGCGTGCGCGCTTGTTCGTAAATGGCGCGCGCAACGGCTGGGTCAAACGCGCTACGATGAAGGAGACGATGGTCGTTCGTGTACACAAAGGCGCCGTTTTGGCTAATGCGATGAGCGTCATGGCCGATTTCTTTCACCACTTCTAAAATTTCATTGTCCATTCGCCCAGAAGCGACAGCAAAGTCGATGCCGTTTGTCATCGCGCGCACGACTGCTTCACGATCTTCCGCTTTGACGCGGCGATCGTAACCGAGCAGCGTACCGTCTAAATCGGTAACAATGAGTCGAATCATGTTTGGCAAGCTCCTTCCATTTTTATGATGAACAAAAGTTTAATCGAATACATGCATTTGTGCAACTGAAACGCCTTTTTGTCAAAAAACATTCATAGCTGTCTTGACAAAAAACATCGCATTTCCATTGACGTAGCTTTGTTCGTTTCGTAACATTGAAAGTAATGTAAACGTTTTTAAAGGGGCGAACTAGACGTGGAACAATCGTTTCGCATTGAAAAAGTATTAAACAACAACGTGCTCATTGCCTCCCATCCGACGTATGATGAAGTCGTATTAATCGGCAAAGGAATTGGATTTGGCAAGAAAAAAGGGGACGTCATCGAACAAAAAGGTGTAGAAAAATGGTTCATTTTAAAAAATGAGCGTGAACAAGAACAATATAAAAAATTGCTGCCACACGTTGATGAAGAATTTATCGGCTTAATGAACGATATCATTCACCACATTCGAACGCGGACGAACAGCTCGTTAAACGAACATATTCACGTGGCGTTAACAGATCATATTTTGTTCGCAATCAAGCGATTAGAACAAGGAATGGATATAAAAAATCCGTTTTTAGTTGAAACGAAAAGCTTATATCCGCTTGAATACGATGTGGCGGCAGAAGTCGTTAACATGTTGAATGAACGGTTGCACATCGAGCTTCCGGAAGGGGAAATCGGCTTTATTGCTTTACACATTCATAGTGCGCTAACGAATCATCAACTATCGGAAGTGAATCAACATTCGCAGCTTATTTCTCGGTTAGTTTCGATCGTCGAAGAGCAGCTCAACATTCGCATCGACCGTGAAAGAATCCATTATTTACGGTTTGTCCGCCACTTGCGCTATGCGATTGAACGGGTGAAAAAAGGCGAAAAAATTGAAGAGCCAAAAAAATTGTCGAATATATTGAAAGAGACGTACCCACTATGTTATAATTTGTCGTGGAAGCTCATAAAAATTATGCAGCAAACGTTGCAGCTTCCGGTAGATGAAGCAGAAGCTGTGTATTTAACGTTGCATTTGCAACGACTGACTGGAAAAAGTGAATAACGACGCACTTATCTTTACGTGTTACTGATTCGATCAGGCATGAGTAAAGAAGGCGAAAAAGAGGTGGATTGCTATACCCTTTTTCTGTCATTCTTTGCTCGTGCCTTTTTGTTTTCCCTTATTTGCAAATGCTTACATTTGTTAGACGTCTAACATGTTGCTTCATCTACATTCCATACATGAAAATGACGTTTGTTGCAAACGTTAACAAGATGAAG
>NZ_DAITON010000016.1:0-18674 GCF_036834105.1 Anoxybacillus sp.
AAATGAAGTGGGATTTGAATGAAAGATAAGGAGATGAGGAAATTTTATGAAAAAAATAATTTCACTCATGATGGCATTCGTGTTATTGCTTGCCGCCGGGTGTTCACAAACGAGTTCATTTCAACCGAAAGAACGTGTCAAAATCGGTATTATGTTGTCAGATGTCGGACTAGGGGATCAATCGTTTAGCGATTCAGCGTTTAAAGGGCTTATGAAAGCGCGCGATGAGCTTGGCATTTTTTTTGACTATCGTGAGTTAAAAGAGACGGGGACGTATGAAAAAGGGCTAACCGAGCTTGTTGAAGCAGGGAACGATCTCGTTATCGGTCTCGGCTTTATGGTGCAGCAAGATTTAGAAAAGGTAGCGAAAACGTATCCGAAACAGCAATTTATATTAATTGATGCCGTATCAGATTTACCAAACATTACATCGATTACGTTTAAAGAAGATGAAGGTAGCTTTTTAGCAGGCGTCGTTGCTGGTATGTTGACGAAAACGAACAACGTCGGCTTTGTCGGGGGGGCAGATGTTCCTCTTATTCGCAAATTTGCAAACGGCTTTATAAAAGGGGTAAAAGCGGTTAGACCGGAAGCGAATGTGCAAGAAGTGTATGCAGGCAACTTCGGTGACGATAAGCTTGGGGCACAAATTGCAAAACAAATGATCGCAAACGGGGCAGACGTGCTATATGCTGCCGCCGGATTTACAGGTGTTGGCGTATTGCGCGAAGCAGAGATGAACGGAAAATATGCGATCGGTGTCGATAGCGACCAATATTTTTATGCAGAAAAAGCAGTCGTCACATCGATGTTAAAAAATGTCGATGTCGCATTATATACGGTTATTCAACAATATGTCGAAAAGAAAGACGTGCCAAAAGGAACGGTTGAACTAGGATTAAAAGAAAACGGCGTCGATTTAGCGCCTATTCGTGTCGTGACGTTTAGTCCAGAGCAACAAGCAACGTTAGAAAAATGGAAAGAACAAGCGACAAACGGCATCGCGAAATAAAGGAGGGATACGATGTCTATTCAACAACGACTATTATTTCACTCATTAGCAACGCCAATTATTGCAGGCGCCATTATCGTATTCATTATTATGAATATGCTTTCTATTCAATCGTCGAATCAAGATTTCGTTCCGCTCATGATGAAAGCACAACATTTGCAGGCAGAACTAAAAGCGACGAAGCAAAGTTTAAGCAATTACGCCTACAGCCCGACAGAAGGAAATAAGCAAGAAGTGCTCGTTCATTTGGAAGAATCGGAAAAGTTGTTTAGCGCATTAAACAAAGGATTGACTGCACCGTATGTTCGCCCTTCGCTTGAACGAGCAAACAACAAATTTGCCGCGCTAGCAAGTGAATCAAAAGCAGCGCTTGATGCGCAAAATGTGGCGGAAATTCGCCGCCAGTCGATGCGCGCGGAAGGGGTATTAAACGATGTGCATGTCGTAAATACGTATGTAAGCGAGTATTACGAACATATGCAAAAGCAATTGCAAAGTCAAATACAACAAGTCATTACGATTTCGCTCATTGCGATCGCGATCGTGCTATTGTTTGCTGGATTTAGCGGTTTTCGCTTAACAAAAAAAATTACGGCACCTCTTCGCAACATTGCGGAAAATGCGAAACAAATTGCGCGCGGCAATTTGCGTATCGAGCCTGTTGTGTATAACGGGAAAGATGAGTTAGCGGATTTAAATGAAGCTTTTACAACGATGGCCAACCAGCTTAACGGATTGCTTCAGTCGGTCGATACGGCAAGCAAACAAGTTGAGGTGTTTGCGAAAGACATTGATGATGAAACGAAAATGTTGACGGAAATTAATAACCAAGTTGCTGTATCAACGAACGAATTGTCGGCAGGGGCACAAAGTATTTCGGAAGACTTGCAAAGCGCGGTGCAGCTCATTGAGCGAATGGAACAAACGGTGCAACAAAATGTCGCGCGCACCGAACAAACAGCTCGGTATAGCGATGAGGCGGTGGAAGCAATCACGCATGGTCAAGCTGCGCTAGCCGAACAAAAATCGTTTATTGATGAAAACGCAAAAGCGACCGCTTCGATTGAACAGTCAACAAAGCAGTTTGCAGCGTATGCAAGCAAAATTGAAGATATGGCTAAAGCGGTATCGGACATTGCTACGCAGACGAACTTGCTCGCGTTAAATGCCGCGATTGAAGCGGCGCGTGCAGGGGAGGCAGGAAAAGGATTTGCAGTCGTCGCGGAAGAAGTGCGCAAACTGGCAGAAGAATCATCGAAAGCGACAAGCCAAATTTTTGAAATGGTACAACTCATTCAATCTGGTTTAACGAATGTGACAGAAGCGGTTCGCCGCGGTGTTCATATCGCTGAGGCGCAAACAAAAGCGATTGAAACGACGACAGAGGCGTTTGCACAAATTGAAAACAAAGTGCATCATATTACAACAGATATTCAAGCGCTCGTGATCGGCATGAACGAGTCGAAAGAGCTTGGTAAAAACGTTTTACAAAACGTGGAAAGCATTAGCGCGGTCGTTGAGCAATCCGCAGCAGGTAGCGAACAAATTGCTGCGTCAATGGTCGAGCAGTTAGAGGCGTTCAAAAAAATGGGTGAAAAAGTGACGACATTGCGCCAACTGACAGACGACCTACAACAAATGATGGCGAAGTTTCAAATGAAGTAATGCACATAGCCCTGTCAAGTAGACATTAAAAAAAGAGTACATTAAGCTACGGCCTTTTCTCGATATTCAATCGGGGAAAGGCCGTTCAGTTTTTCTTGAAAACGACTGTGATTGTAAAAATAAATATACTCTTGAATAGCTTGATACGCCTGTTCTATCGTTTTTGGGCGCATCAAATACAACTTCTCTTTCTTTAGATGTGAGAAGAAACATTCGATACATGCCATTCACCTTAACAAAACTCTTTGCATTTTAGAAATCAGAAAGTGATTTCTCGAATAATAATTGTTTCAAGTTCTTTATCAAAACCTTGTTTTTCTCTTCGAAAAGCCTTCTTAAAAGCATCAGGGTTTTTTATTAATTTCACTTTATCAAATATAAACAGGAAAAGATGATCGGCTTTATAATGAAATGAATCTGCACCTAACTCTTCCGTCAATTTACGTTCAGTCATGTTTTCTCTTGTACATTTCACTTCAATTACAATTCCATATTCATCGAGTACGATATCGTATCTGACAGAAGCGTAGCCAGCATTATTCACAACCTCTAATCTAGCATTTGGAAATATTGGTCTGATTAACGAATACAGTATCCGCTGAACATCATACTCATTTCCGATTTTAATATTGTCTAAATCTTCCTTTTTGATCGTGCCATTACCATGAACTTCATCTTGATACATTGCCTCAATGTGTTTATGAAAATTCTTTAAAATCTTTCGGATAATCGTTACAGCCATTGTTTTGTCTATATGATCCTCAGCACTTTTCTCTGGTAAGTATTTACCGGACTCAACGTCAGATTTTAATTTACTCAAAATATCTCTACTTTTTTGAAGAGCTTCCCCGACTTTGCTAATAGTGTCCTCTCTTGAGAATTTATTTGGAACCACTTTCGTTTCAATCAGAAAATCTTTACTTATTGATGGTTCAGAAAAATTTTCACTCAATGTTCTCTTTACATCGTTCCTCCAAGCGTTAAAAGAGTCATAAACATCTTGCCTTTGTTCATAGAGGCTTATAAGTTTTTCGAGATCATCTATTCTTTCATTTATTTCTTTTATAACTATATCCGGCTCTTTTCGAATCATCGACATATAAATCCCCCTTCACGATCAATAAGTACCCCATCTTAAAAAGAACAGGAACAGGGGATCTAGAATGAATATTTGATTATCTTTCCATTCAAAGACTTGATAAATAGGCTCACTAGAAAACATGATATCATGCAATTTTTGAAGAGAATCTCTAATCTTGTTCTTCTCAATTTTTTCCTTTGAATTAATTACTAGCAGCTGATCGATTCTCTCTTTCATTTCGTCCACTGACAGGCTAACAACAGGTGGATCTTGAGCAATTGCTTTTAATAAAATATGATAAATATCCGCTTTTTCTTCATTTTTTAATTGATATTTTTTTCTTTTTTGTCCCCTTGTCGATGGACCGGCCATTAACTTTTTAACCACTTCTTGATACGGTAAGTTAATAGTAGTGAACCGATAACTTTCTTCCAATTTTTTTTCGTCATTTATTTCCTTTATACTTTCATCTTCATCAATATTTAAAATAAGCGACAGATTCAAACAAATTGACTGCATTAACTGTGGAGATGTAAGGCTTTCTAAAGCCATTTTTGAAGCCAATTCATCATTTATTTTGATGCCAAGCTGCTCAAAACCAGTAATCGCAATTTCCTTTAACTCATCTTCTTGCCATGGTTCGATATTAATTAAATTTAATCTGCCGCTCAAATCTGGATTTTTCCTAATGGAGTCATCCGCTCTATGAGGTAGTGATATAACCACAGCTTTAAATTCTCTTCTAATGGCATCTTTTAATTGATAAGCGATATCTAGCTGCACCTCTTCAGGAGCATAATGGAAATCATCTAGAACTAACACAAGATTATTTTTTTTAAAAAATTCAATCACTTTATCCTTGTTTGATCCATACTTTTCTCGAGTAGAAATTGATTTATCTTCTGGATTATTATCAGTGCCTTTTAGCAAAGTCGTTTCTGAGTATTCTCCTCCAAGAGGCAAACCGACTTTATTTGCAACAACTTCCCAAAAGTCTTTTGCATTTTTAAAATCACTACCTGTTAAAGAAACCATATTTTGCGGTTCGATCACTTTCTCACATAAGACAGTCTTCCCTGTTTTAGATGGACCAATAATGGACGTTAAATATCCCGATGTATTAAGAGCTTGCTTCAAACGTGTTTCATACGTAAAACCGAAACCCGAAGACTTTCTAGAAACGTATGTGTATTTCGGAAATGATCCCGGTTTGAACACTTCATTAGAACGAAGCTTTCTCAAACCATATCCCTCCTTTTCACACCTTTATATATCTTATATATATTAATACTAATATTTTAACGTAATTATCATTAATTTTAAACCTAATAATATAAAAAAAGACATTTATAGACCTCTTTGTCCTTTTCACAACCTTTTTATTTTATACTTTTCATATTTATCTAAACGTCAAAGCACATAAGGAAGTTTATCTGTTTTTAGCGCAGACTTCTGCGGTAAAGGTAGAAGAATTAACGACCGTCAACAAAGTACGATTAAAGCAACATATCGGCAATATACACGAGGATGATTTAAATAAGATTATGAACCGTGTAAAATGGGGATTTGACCTGTAACGTACTTACAAAAGGGGGGCTACTGATGATTGCGGTTGAAGATGCACTAACGCTAATGATTGCCTTCGCATCTTTAATTGTTGCAGTAATTGCGGTTGCTAAAGATAAAAAGTAACCCACCCTGCTAGGCCTAAGTGAGGGTAGGTTACTTCCTAACATATACCTCGGGCCACTGCACGTCTTGCAGTAAGCCGTGTATCGTAGGGCATTGGTGGCAGCCAATGCCCTTATTTTATATCATATTCACCCTTCATTATAACGCCAAAAGGGAACAATGAAAAGAGCAAAAAGTGTGTTCGAAAAGGAATAGGACACCTTTTAATTATGCTCACGTAGCTATTCTTGTTTTACAAATGATTCGTCTCTTTTGAGTAGGCGCGTTTGCCAGCTTGGCGATTTTTCTCGCGCTCCATATTTTTTTCGTGTCGTTTCGCGTTATTGTCTTTTGCTTTTTTATCGTTGTCGCTTGTCATCGCTTCGTCACCCCTTTATCGGGTAGTGTAATCAATGCTCAAGCTGTTTATTCAAGAAAAAGAGAGCGATCGTTCCCGGTCCGGCATGCGCTCCGATCGCGCCGCCGATGTCAGAAATGAAAAACTGCTTGCAGCCGAACGTTTCTTCAATCATCGCTTTCAGTTCGAGCGCCGTTTGTTCATCGTCGCCGTGGCTAATGCCGATCAGTTGGTTTTGAACGTCCGCTCCGCGCTCTTGCATGAGCTCGACCATTCGTTTCAACACTTTTTTCCGTCCACGCACTTTTTCAATCGGGATTAATTTTCCGTCCTCGACGTGAAGAAGCGGTTTAATGTTTAACACCCCGCCGACAAACGCTGCCGTTTTGCTGACGCGCCCGCCGCGCGCTAAATATTGCAAGTCATCGACAGTAAAAATATGTTCCATATGACGACAATACGTCTCAATCGTTGCCACGACGTCGTCGTACGCCATGCCGCTTTCAGCGAGCTCAACTGCTTTTTTTACGACAAGCCCTAGCCCGAGCGAGGCGCATTTCGAGTCGATGACGGTTAGTTTCGCGTTCGGATATTGTTCAAGCACTTCGTTTCGAATCATGACCGCCGTTTGATATGTGCCTGACAAGGCGGAAGAGAAGGCGATATAAATGGCAGGTACGCGCTCTTTCGCTAACGTCGTAAATAGCTCTTCCATTTGCGAAGGTTTCGCTTGCGATGTTTTCGGTACGTCGCCTGCGCGCATCGCATCGTATACTTGTTTTGGCTGGATCGTCAGTTGATCATCGTAGTCTTTGTCGTTTATATGAACAGCTAACGGTAAAAAAGCCATTTGTTTTTCTTGTATAAAAGAAAGTGGCAAATCGCACCCGCTATCCGCTATAATTTTAATATTCATTTCAATCACCCCTATGTATGTACTTATTTTAAGTGTAGCGATTATTATGGAAAAAAACAATCTTATCGCTTTGTAGGAGGATGTGTTGTGGACGTAAAAAAATTGTTTGTCGTCATTATCGGTGGGTTATTAAACGCGATCGGCATGAATTTATTTTTAATTCCGGCGAACGTATATACGAGCGGATTCGCTGGAGCTGCACAGCTCATTTCTAAAGTCGTTGGCGATTATACACCGTATGTTATTTCGACAGGTTTATTGCTCTTTTTGTTTAACATTCCTGTCGCCATTTTAGGATGGAAAAAGGTAGGGAAGTCTTTTACGTTTTATAGCTTTTTAAGCGTTGTGTTTATGTCGCTATTTCTTGAAATCATTCCTGTTCGTTCGCTTTCTGAAGACATTTTATTGAACGCCGTTTTCGGCGGAGTGATTGCAGCAGTCGGAACGGGCTGGACGTTAAAATGGGGGGCGTCAACAGGCGGATTAGATATTATTGCGCTCGTATTGTCTCGCGTCAATGATCGTTCGGTCGGGACGTACATTTTTGCGTTAAACTCCATCATTATTTTAACAGCTGGATATATGTACGGATGGGAAAAAGCGTTATATACGCTCGTGACGTTATATGTGACGACGCGCGTCATTGATGCGATTCATACGCGCCATCAAAAATTAACTGCGCTCATTATTACGACAAAAGGGGAAGAGATGAAGCAAGCAATTAAGTCGCGAATGATTCGCGGCATTACAGTCATCCCGGCGAAAGGCGCGTTTTTAAATGAAGATAAAGATATGCTTATGATCGTTATTACGCGCTACGAGCTGTTTGATTTAAAACGCATTATTAAAGAAGTCGATCCGAAAGCGTTCACGAACATTATGCAAACGACAGAAGTCGTTGGGTTTTTCCGAAAAGAGTAAAGCTGCGCGCACGGCGCAGCTTTTTACAATGCATGAAGTTCGTCTTGCAAAGCGTGCAACTGTTTTCGTTCGGCGTCGTTGGCGTTAGCGAAAGCGGATGAGAGCGCATTTTTGGCGACAGCGATGGCGCGTTCCGTGCGCTCTTCTTTTGCTTTAGCGACCGCCTTTCTTGCTTGTTGAAACAATGGATTGCCCATATTAAAATCCCCCAAGATTTGCATGATCCGCTTTTTCTGCTTTGCGTTGTTCCGCTTCCTCATACGTCATATGATACGGAATTTTTTCATCATGCTTATATACTGCATCGGCACTTTGTTGAATAAACCGCTTCGATTTGTTTCGTTTGCCCACACGACATTCCCCCTTGTTCGCCGCTTGTGACGCATATCGCGTCGATGATAGTTTGTTCATGTTTGGGCTACAATACGTGAGGGAATTTTTTATAACTTTAATAACGATTGCAAATACATCGCGATGCCGTCTTCTTCATTCGTTTTTGTGACATCATCTGCGACCGCTTTAAGCGGATCGATCGCATTGCCCATCGCGACGCCGATTCCTGCCCATTTTAACATCTCGATATCGTTATCTTCATCGCCAAAAGCAATCACGCGCTCGCGCGGAATGCCATAGAAAGAAGCGACTTTTTCAAGCCCAAACGCTTTATGGACGCCAGTATGGACGATTTCAATGACGTGCCACGGGGCTGTCCAACTGCGATGGTCGATGACGTTGGCATGCACTTCCGATAAATATGTGCGAATGCGTGCAACGTTTTGTTCATCCGATAAAATTAAAATGCTCGTCGGGTCTTTCCGTAAAATATCGTGCAAATTTCCGATATATACGTTCGGATCGCCTAAATTAAATAAATCGAGCAGCTGTTCGTCATGTTCGTGAAAATATACATCGTCCATCACTTCCGCTAAAATGTTGCGCACGTTATATTTTCTGCTGACGTCAATAATTTCTTTCACCGTTTCAAGCTGAAGCGGAGTATGATACATCCCCCAGCTGTCATCTTTCGGATGATGGACGAACGCTCCGTTAAAATTGACGATCGGCGTTGTTAGTTCCAATTGTTCGTAATACATTTTGCTTGCGCGGTACGGACGTCCTGTCGCGATGACGACGATATGTCCGGCTTGTTTTGCTTTTTGAATGACAGCGTATGTACGTTCGGAAATGGTTTTATTGTCTTTTAATAACGTGCCGTCTAAATCAAGCGCAATTAAATGTTTGTCCATGATTGTTCCCCTTTTCGTTAAAATGTTCTACTCTTGTAGTGTATCGTTTTTCCAAAAAACTTGTCTATATGGTAAGATGATGTTAAAAGATAACAAGGGAGATGAGAAGATGGTAACGATTATTCGCGAGACAATCGCAAACGTTCCTTGTTTGCACGTTGTAAAAGATGATGATATTCATCATATGCGGCCGCTCGTCATATTTATTCATGGATTTACGAGCGCGAAGGAACATAATCTTCATTTTGGCTATTGGCTTGCAGAAGCAGGATATCGCGTCATTTTGCCGGATGCGTTGTATCATGGGGAACGCCCAAATTCGCTCTCTGACGATGAGCTTCATTTGTCATTTTGGGATATTGTATTAACGACCATTCGCGAGCTAGATGATATAAAAAATGAGCTCGTCGAACGAAACGTTGTTGATCCGAATCGCATCGGCGTCGTTGGGACATCGATGGGAGGCATTGTGACGTTCGGTGCGTTAACGCAATATGAATGGATTCGTGTCGCTGGCTCGCTCATGGGCAGCCCATGCTATCGAATGTTTTTCGACTTGCAGCTGCAATTCGCTGAGCGAAAAGGAATGGCTTTGCCGCTGTCAAACGAGCAGCTCGCTTCGTTGCGCAACACATTAACAACATACGATTTATCGCTACAGCCGGAAAAATTAAATGGCCGTCCGCTATTCATTTGGCACGGAAAACAAGACGACGTCGTTCCTTTTGACTATACATACGCCTTTTATAAACAAATCGAGCCGTTTCATAAGCCGCTCCGTATGTTAGTCGACGAACGAGCAGGTCATAAAGTGACGCGCGAAGCATGTTTACAAACGGTTCAATGGTTTGTCACACATTTATAAAAACATGTGACATGTATCACAAAAAAAGAAGAGAGGAGGATGATACAATGAGACGTGAGGAGGGATAGCATGGTTATTCCGAAACAACATGGCGCATGGGCGATGTTAATCATTCCATTTTTATTCGGCATCGACATCGGTCAAGCGACGTGGCTTCATGTTCCGTTATTTGTCGCATGGTTTTTTCTTTATTTAGCCACATATATATGGATGCTCGTTGTAAAAAAGCAAGCGACCGCTCATCATAAAAAATGGCTTGCCATCTATACATTTGTTGCTCTCATTTTCGTCGCTATTCCGCTTGCTTACAAGCCGACGCTCGTTTATTTTGGATTAGCTATGGTTCCGTTTTTTGTCGTGAATATATATTTTGCGAAAAAGAAAAAAGAGCGGTCGTTTACAAACGATGTGGCGGCGATTATGAACTTTTCGCTCGGCGGTGTAGGAAGCTACTATGTCGGAACGGGAGCAATCGATGAAAAAGCGTTGTTTTTATTTGTTGCCTCCGTTTTATTTTTCGTCGGAAGCACATTTTACGTGAAAACGATGATTCGTGAAAAAAACAATCCGCGGTATAAATGGGCATCTTGGATATTTCATATCGGGCTTATTGTCGCATGCATCGCGGCGGGACATGGCTGGTTGGCGCTCGCTTACGTGCCGAGCGGCTTGCGTGCGATGTACTTTTATGGGAAAGCGATGTCGATTAAAAAAGTAGGGATTTATGAAATCGTCAACGCTGTTTATTTTGCGCTTGTCGTCGTTATGTTTTATTAGCGGCTGGGAGGAGAAAATTTTCTCCTCTTGTTTTATGTCTCCGTCTTTATTTCATATTGCATATGTCAATGGGACAACCTTCGCAACGAATTTCATCTTTTAAAAACTGCAAATCGTGAATCGTTATTTTTCCTTTGTGGACGGAGATGATTTGTAGCTCTTTTAACTCTTTTAATAATCGGCTGACGACTTCGCGCGCGCTGCCGCAAAAGTTGGCAAGTTCTTGATTTGTCATCGGAACATTGATGAGAATGCCGTCCTCTGTTTGAACGCCGTAACTGTTCGCGAGGCGGATGAGCGTAGAATAGAGCGCTCCCTTT
The DNA here is from genome assembly GCF_036834105.1 of Anoxybacillus sp. Taxonomy (NCBI): domain Bacteria; kingdom Bacillati; phylum Bacillota; class Bacilli; order Caryophanales; family Anoxybacillaceae; genus Anoxybacillus; species Anoxybacillus sp. The sequence goes on from NZ_DAITON010000016.1 coordinate 10,834, forward strand.
TTTCCATGTAAAATTAAGTCGCGTATTTTCGTTTGCATGCGTTGCAGTTGCAAATTGAGCCATTGCATAAATTGCAACGCAAACGCATGATCGAGCAACAATCGTTCTTCGACTTGTTGTTTATGAATGACAGCTAACGTCCCCGCTTCCACCATTTTCGCGCTTACCGTACATGTGCACGCCAATTGAAACGGAACGATCTCCCCGAACGCATCCCCTTGTTCACAAATGCGAAGCGATAGTTCGCGCCCTTCATCTGTCGTTTTGGTCAACTGCACTTTTCCTGCACATACGACGTATAGTTCGCTCGCCACTTCTCCTTCCCGAAACACATATTCTCCTTTTTGCATATCGATCATATGATGAGGAAGGGAAAGAAGGTCGGATAAGGAGATCGGTTGAATAGTCATACAATAACCACCTTTACTGTTCTCTAGTTTCATTAAAAAGAAAAAAAAACATGACGTCAATATATGGAACAGAAAAATAAAAAATATTTAAATATACATTTGATTTTATTTTTATGCAGTATTATAATGATAACTAAATTTACAACATATATAGAAAGTGGGGAACGGGGAAATGAAAGTCTCCATTATCGGAGCGACAGGCTACGGAGGAATTGAACTTATTCGTTTATTGCAACATCATCCGTACATGCGCGTCGTTTCCGTTCATTCATCTTCACAAGCAGGTGTTCCGCTTCGTGATGTGTATCCGTATATGGAAGAGTCATTCATCTTGCGTGATATTCGAATCGATGACATCGAGGGCGATCTCGTTTTTTTAGCGACGCCGCCCGGTGTATCGAGCGAATGGACGCCGAAGTTGCTTGCGGCAGGGTATAAAGTCATTGATTTATCTGGAGACTTTCGTTTGCGTGATGGGAACGTGTATGCGAAGTGGTATAAAAAACAGGCGCCGAACAAGGAACTATTAAAACAGGCGGTGTATGGGCTGACCGAGTGGAATCGCGACCGCATTGCGACGGCGAGCTTAATCGCCAATCCGGGCTGTTATCCAACGGCGACGTTGCTTGGATTAGCACCGCTCGTCATTGAAAAATGGATTGTTCCGCATCGCGTCATTATAGATGCGAAATCAGGTGTATCTGGCGCAGGACGAGGCGTATCGCTTGGCGTTCATTTTTCGGAAACGAATGAAAACGTAAAAATATACAAAGTGAATACACATCAACATATTCCTGAAATTGAACAAATGTTATGCGACTGGAATGAACAAATGGAGCCGGTGACGTTTAGCACCCATTTAATTCCGATGACGCGCGGCATTATGGCGACGATGTATGCGGAAGCCGCGCGCCCATTGTCGCTTGAAAGAATAATAGAATTATATAAAGAAACGTATAAACATTGCCCGTTCGTACGCGTTCGGGAGGCAGGATCTTTTCCGTGTACGAAAGACGTGTACGGTTCGAACTATTGCGATATTGGGCTTGCTTATGATGAACGAACAAATCGCATTACTGTTGTGAGCGTCATCGATAATTTAGTGAAAGGGGCGGCAGGGCAGGCCGTTCAAAACGCCAACGTCATGTGTGGATGGGACGAACAAACCGGATTGACATCGATGCCGATGTATCCGTAAAAGGGGTGGAAAAAATGATGATCGTTGAAGAAAAAGTGAAATATATGGCAGATGGAACAATTGTAACGCCAAAAGGCTTTCGGGCGGCTGGCATTCATGCCGGCTTGCGTTATACGAAAAAAGATTTAGGTGTGATCGTTTGCGACGTGCCAGCCTCATGTGCAGCTGTATACACTCAAAACGTGTTTCAAGCTGCTCCGTTACAAGTGACGAAAGAAAGCATCGCTGTTGAAAATAAGTTACAAGCCGTTATCGTCAATAGCGCCTATGCTAACGCATGTACGGGCGAACAAGGGCTAAAAGATGCGTACGACATGCGCAAATGGTGTGCAGAAGCGTTTGGGCTCCATGAACACCTCGTCGCTGTCGCATCGACGGGAGTGATCGGCGAACGTTTACCGATCGAAAAAATTCGCGCGAGCATCCCGAAGCTTGAACCGACGGCACAATGGAGCGGGGCGGTCGATTTTCAAACAGCTATTTTAACGACCGATCTTGTCATGAAAAAAACGTGTTATGAAACGGTGATCGATGGTCAAGTTGTGACAGTTGCAGGGGCGGCAAAAGGATCGGGGATGATTCATCCGAATATGGCGACGATGCTTGCTTTCATTACGACCGATGCAAACCTTCCGTCAGACGTGCTACAACATGCGCTTCGCTCGATTACAAACGTGTCGTTTAACCAAATTACCGTCGATGGCGAAACGTCAACGAACGATATGGTCATCGTCATGGCGAGCGGATTAGCAGGGAATGAACCGCTTTCTCCTCAGCATCCCGATTGGGCGAATTTTTATGAAGCGCTTCGGAAAACGTGCGAACATTTAGCAAAACAAATTGCTCGCGACGGAGAAGGGGCGACGAAGTTAATTGAAGCGCGCGTGAAAGGAGCGCGGACGGACGAAGAGGCAAAATGGGCCGCGAAACATATTGTCGGTTCCAATCTAGTGAAAACAGCAGTGTACGGAGCGGATGCGAATTGGGGGCGCATTATCGGAGCGATTGGTCATAGCGGAGCATTCGTTAACCCGAACGATGTGGACGTATGGATCGGTTCAGTTCACATGTTAAAGCAGAGCGAACCGATGCCGTTTGGTGAAGAAGAAGCGAAAGCAGCTTTAATGGAAGACGTTGTCGTCATTACGGTAGATTTGCATGTCGGTGACGGGGAAGGCGTTGCGTGGGGCTGCGATTTAACGTACGACTACATTAAAATTAACGCAAGCTATCGGACGTAAGGGGGAATGAGTGTGATTGTGATCAAATGCGGCGGTAGCGTGCTTCATGAATTATCCCCAGCATTTTTTACGAGCGTGCAACAGTTAAGAAGAAGCGGAATAGACGTTGTCATCGTCCATGGAGGTGGTCCGGATATCGGGCAGCTCCTTCACGCGCTGAACATTCCGTCCGAATTTGTTAACGGATTGCGGAAAACGACAAAAGAAGTGTTGCACGTTGTAGAAATGGTTTTGAATGGAAAAGTGAACAAAACGCTCGTCTCTCTTTTACAAACAAATGACATTCGCGCAGTAGGGTTATCGGGTGTCGATGACAAGTTGTTGCAAGCAAACCCGATCGATGTACAAACGCTCGGTTATGTTGGGGAAGTTGTACACGTTCACGCGCACATTATCCATACGTTGTTGCGCCACGCATACGTTCCTGTCATCGCGCCGATCGGTGTAGATGAGCATGGTCAAACGTATAACATTAATGCAGATACGGCGGCGGCGGCAGTAGCGCAGGCGCTTTCGGCTGACAAACTCGTTTTTGTAACGGATGTCGCCGGCATTTTAAACAATGGTGAAGTCGTCAAAGAAGCGACAGCTCAAATGGTTGAAGCGATGATTGCCGATGGGACGATTTCAGGAGGGATGATTCCGAAAGTAAAAGCTGCCCTTCATGCGCTTCACGCGGTCAATGAAGTGGCCATTGTAAGCGGGAAAGTTCCATTTTATGAACATGGTACGTGGCATGGAACGATGATGAAGAAAGAGGTGTGTGTATGATTTTTCCAACTTATCAACGGTTTCCGATTACGGTCGCCAAAGCGGAAGGGACGAAATTGATCGCAACAGACGGAAAACAGTATATCGATTTTATTGCCGGCATTGCGGTATGCAATCTCGGCCATCGCCATCCCGCTGTCCAGCAAGCGCTAGAGGCGCAGCTCAATGAAGTATGGCACGTGTCCAATTTGTTTCATCTTCCGATTCAAGAAGAAGTTGCCTCCCTTCTCGTTCAACATTCCGTCGGGGATGCGGTGTTTTTTTGCAATAGCGGGGCAGAGGCGAACGAGGCGGCGATCAAGCTAGCACGGAAACATACCGGACGCTCAAAAATCATTACGTGTGAACAGTCGTTTCACGGGCGTACGTTTGCGACGATGTCGGCGACAGGGCAAGCGAAAATTCATGACGGATTCGGTCCGTTGTTACCGACGTTTGTTTATGTGCCGTTTAACGATATTGATGCGCTTGAGCGGGAAATGGATGAAACGGTGGCGGCCGTCATGGTGGAAGTTGTGCAAGGAGAAGGCGGTGTTGTCGTTGGTGAAAAGTCGTTTTTGCAGGCGGCAGAGCGGCTTTGCCAAACATATGGCGCATTGCTTATTGTTGATGAAGTGCAAACAGGGATCGGGCGAACGGGAACGTTGTTCGCTTACGAGCAGTTTGACATTTCCCCGGATGTCATTACCGTTGCGAAAGGATTAGGAAGCGGTTTTCCTGTCGGGGCGATGATCGGGAAAAAACATGTCGTTCCGACGTTTAGCGCAGGTGTGCACGGCTCGACGTTTGGCGGAAACGCCTTAGCGATGGCAGCAGCGAAGGCGACGCTTGACATCGTCACACAACCTTCGTTTTTACAAGACGTGCGCGAAAAAGGAACGTATTTTCACGAGCAATTAACAAAGGCGCTTGAACATATCCATATCGTTACGCATGTGCGCGGGTTAGGACTTATGGTGGGCATAGCGTGCAACGAACAAGTGGCAAACATCTTGCCGCATATTCATGAAAGAGGACTGCTCGTGTTAGCGGCGGGACCGAACGTCATTCGTTTATTGCCACCGCTCACCGTAACGAAAGAAGAGATCGATGAAGCAGTCAACATATTACAAGAGGCGTTAACATCGTATGAACGTGATTTTTTATACGTATAAATGAATAAAAATTCTTTTTGTTTAATAAACATTCGTTTGGGGTGTGAACATGGAAGCGTATGTACATTTGCAAAACGGCAAAACGTTTGCTGGGAAACTAGAAACGGCGTGGACGGGGGATGTTTCTGGTGAAGTCGTCTTTTTTACAGGAATGACAGGGTATCAAGAAGTGTTGACTGATCCATCGTATAAAAACCAAATCATCGTGTTTACGTATCCGTTGATCGGCAATTACGGAGTGAACGAAGTTGATTTTGAAAGCAAACAGCCGCATGTGAAGGCGGTGATCGTCTATGAAGCGGAGGAAACAGGCTATCATTACGAAGCGGCATATAGTCTCAAACAATATTTGCAAAAATGGAACGTTCCGCTCGTTAGCCACGTCGATACGCGAGCATTAGTAAAACAAATTCGAGAACATGGGGCGATGCCTGCTGTTATTTCGTTACGTGAAACGGCAGTTGTGCAAATGGAAGAACAACATCCTGTTCCGCTCGTCAGTACATCGGACGTCGAAACGTACGGAAGTGGCGACATGCACGTTGTTTTATTTGATTTCGGATATAAAAAGTCCATCGTTTATTCGTTAATGGAGCATGGCTGTCGTGTAACCGTCGTTCCGTACAACACGACGTTACAAACGGTAGAGCAGCTCGATCCTGATGGCGTCTTGTTATCAAATGGACCCGGAGACCCGAAACAATTGTCGACTTATTTGCCGAATGTGTTGGCGGTCATCGAACGTTATCCGACGCTTGCCATTTGCCTTGGGCATCAACTCGTTTCGCTCGCTTATGGGGGAGATACGGAAAAATTGAAGTTTGGGCATCGCGGGGCCAATCAGCCAGTATATGATGTGAAAACGAAAAGAGTATGGATGACATCGCAAAATCATGGCTATGTGGTGAAAGTAGAAAGTTTAGCGCATACGCCGCTTTCCGTTCGCTTTGTAAACGTCAATGACGGTTCTGTTGAAGGGGTGGCTCATGAAACGAAGCCGATTTTATGCGTGCAATACCATCCAGAGGCACATCCTGGTCCAAACGATACACAATTTATTTTTGCCGAATTTGTCGACATGATGAAAGCAGCAAGAAAGGAGAAAGTATATGCCTAAAGATTGTACGCTACGTTCCATTCTTGTCATCGGTTCTGGTCCGATCGTCATCGGTCAAGCAGCGGAGTTTGACTACTCGGGAACGCAAGGGTGTTTAGCGTTAAAAGAGGAAGGGTATCGCGTCATTTTAGCGAACAACAATCCGGCGACGATTATGACTGATGAAGTGCATGCCGATGCCGTCTATTTTGAGCCACTTACTGTCGAGAGCATGGAAAAAATTATCGCGAAAGAGCGACCCGATGGGCTATTGGCCACGCTTGGCGGCCAGACGGGGCTGAATTTAGCGTTTGCTTTACACGAACGAGGCATTTTGCAAAAATATAACGTCCGCTTGCTCGGTACGCCGATTGAGTCGATTAAGCGCGGGGAAGATCGTGAAGCGTTTCGCGCTTTAATGTATGAATTAAATGAACCTGTGCCAGAAAGTGAAATTGTAACAACGGTAGAAGAAGCGGTGCAGTTTGCTGAGCAAATCGGATTTCCGATTATCGTTCGTCCAGCGTATACGCTCGGTGGAACGGGGGGCGGCATCGCCGAAACGATGGATGAATTGATAAAGATTGTTGCGAAGGGGCTACGTGAAAGTCCGATTTCGCAATGTTTAGTCGAACGGAGCGTGGCAGGCTTTAAAGAAATTGAATATGAAGTGATGCGAGATCATACAAATACGTGCATCACGATTTGTAATATGGAAAATATTGATCCTGTCGGCATTCATACGGGCGATTCGATCGTTGTCGCTCCGTCGCAAACGTTGACGGATGTAGAATATCATATGTTGCGCTCCGCAGCGATTAAAATTATTTCCGCACTTGGCGTTGTCGGCGGATGCAACATTCAATTTGCGCTTGATCCGACGAGCAAAAAATATTACTTAATTGAAGTCAATCCACGCGTCAGCCGTTCATCTGCGCTCGCATCGAAAGCGACTGGCTATCCGATCGCAAGAATGGCGGCGAAATTGGCGGTCGGCTACACGCTTGCCGAATTAATGAATCCGGTGACAGGCCATACGTATGCGAGCTTTGAACCTGCGCTCGATTATGTCGTTGTGAAATTTCCGCGCTTCCCGTTTGATAAATTTCCGTTTGCCGATCGTCGCCTTGGCACGCAAATGAAAGCGACCGGGGAAGTGATGGCGATTGATCGCAACTTTGAACGGGCGTTGCAAAAGGCGATTCATTCTCTTGAATTAGATCATATCGGCTTACATTCACCGGCGCTTGCGAACGAGCCGACGAAATCGTTAATTGACATCATCAAAAAAGGGGATGACCGCCGCTTTTTCGCTATACTTGAGCTGCTTCGTCGCGGCATTCCAACGAGCGAAATACATGAGCGGACAAAAATTGACTTGTATTTTTTAACTCGTTTTGCTCAGCTCATTGCGCTTGAACAACAGGCGAAAAACATAACGCTCGATACGGTAGATGAACGAACGTTTCGCACGTTGAAAGAGAAAGGGTTTTCTGATGCGTATTTAGCTTATATATGGCATGTTGAGGAAAAAGATGTACGTGAAAAAAGAAAAGCATACGGCATTGTGCCCGCCTATAAAATGGTCGATACGTGTGCGGCAGAATTTTCAGCAGAAACGTCATATTATTATTCGACATATTTTGGCGAAAGCGAAGTGCAAGCGAGCGACAAGCCGAAAATGCTCATTCTCGGCTCAGGACCGATTCGAATTGGGCAAGGGGTAGAGTTCGATTACGGCTCCGTTCATTGCGTGTACGCTTTGCAACAAGCAGGGTATGAAGCGATTTTAATAAACAACAATCCGGAAACGGTCAGCACCGATTTCACCGTCGCAGACCGCTTGTATTTTGAGCCGCTAACCGTAGAAGATGTGTTAAATGTGATCGAGGCGGAAAACGTCGAAGCGGTCATCGTGCAATTTGGCGGACAGACGGCCATTAATTTAGCAAGCAAGCTAGAAACGTACGG